>JANOWZ010000683.1:0-2742 GCA_031418155.1 Deinococcales bacterium | reverse complement strand
GATGACGGCTTACGCCAGCGAAAAGGGCTTGCGTTTTGATAAGGAATCGGATTTCACCGGGTACATTTACCGCATGGAGCGCGATTACAAGCTGCCGACCACAGTGCAGAGCGCCAGCATCGGCTTGGCGGATGGCACGGCAATTCTCGTGGCGAGTGTTAGCCCGCCGCACGAACCGATGAAAGGCATTCACTTGCGCGTCATGGGTGGACACATCGCTTGGCATTTGCACGTGGGCGAAACGGGATTGCTCGAGGGCAAGCGGGCGTTCACCAAGGAACGCATGGACACGGCATTTGATCGTGTGATCGCCGCCAAAGTCGCCTAAAGTTCACAACAAGATTTCGGCTCGAGCTTGAATTTCAGGCTCGAGCCGTTTCGGGTTTCAACGTTTAAACTTTGCCGCTCGAGCCGCACATTTCGATGCGTTCCTGCACGGCTGCCGCGACCGCGAGCGAGGCCGGTTTGAGGAATTTTCGGGCATCCCATTCGGTCGGATTGGCCGCGAGGGTTTCGCGCAAGACTCGAGTGAAGGTGCGTTGCATTTCTGTGCCGACATTGACTTTGGCGACTCCTCGAGCAATTGCTCCTTGAACCTGATCTTTGGGCACGCCAGAACCGCCATGCAAGACGAGCGGCGCAGTCGTGGCAGCAGCGATCAACTCGAGCCGCACCAAGTCCAAACTTGCATCACGTTTTTCTTTTTGATGCACGCTGCCGAACGCGGGCGCAAGCACATCCAAGCCGGTGCTCGAGACGAATTCTGGAACTCGGGCGGGATCGGTCATGACGCCGCCAGATTCGATCTCTTCTTCTTTACCACCGATCTCGCCAAGTTCCGCCTCGAGACTGGCACCGGCGGCGTGCGCGATTTGCACGGCGCGTTCGGTGATGGCAATGTTGTCCTCGAACGAGAGTGCCGCGCCATCAATCATGATGCTCGAGAATCCAAGGCGGGCGGCCTGTTCGACCTCTTCAATTTTCGTGCCGTGATCGAGGTGAATCACCACCGGAACCGGCGCGGCTTCGGCGAGGGCTCGAGCGGCTCCGAACAGCACCTCCCAACCGGAGTATTTGAGTGCGCCGGGAGTCAGCGCCAGAATTACTGGACTGTTGAGTGACACTGCCGTATCGACCACGGCCCGCAAGAATTCGATGTTGATGCAGTTGAACGCACCGACTCCGTAGTGTTCACGGCGGGCGCGGGACAGGACTTCGAGACCATTTGCTAAGGGCATGCTTAACCTCCAGGTGTCGTGCGTTTGAATCTTTTTTTGACAGGAATGCTCGAGAAGGCGACGAGTCTAATTGCTCCATTTTTCAAGGCGATCATTCCCGTCTGATCCCGAGCAAGCGCGTTGACTCCGGCAGTGGCGAGATCGTAGGCAAGATTTCGGTCGTGAGCGCTGGGTTTGCCACCACGCATCGAATGTGATGGTCGAGCAAAACGCAAGCGAAGGTCAAGCAGTTTCTCGAGTTCCAATAGTTTTGGCTCGAGGTTGGGAACACCTTCGGAAGCGACGATCATGGCGAAACCTCGGCATCGAATTGCATCACTGGCGACGGCGGCGAGCACATTCCCAGGCACGTCAACTTCTGGCACGAGCACAGCATCGGCACCACCGACACGACCGATTCGGGCAGCGAGAAATCCGGTGTCACCACCCAAAGTCTCGAGCGCACACAACCTCGGCAACGCCTCGAGCGTGTCACGGAATTGATCGAGGATTTGCAAACCAAAATTTGTAGCGGTATCGAAACCGATGCTGTCGTCCGATCCAGCCACATCGTTGTCAATCGTCGCAGGCAAACCGACGACTGGAACTCCAGCCTGCTCGAGCACCGCCGCGCCACGCAATGATCCATTCCCACCGAGTACGAGCAAGTGTGTGACTCCGGCTCTCTTGAGTTGCAGAAGCGCCGCAGGAATTTTTTGCGCAAAATCTGGATCTCGAGACGTTCCTAGAAACGTTCCGCCGTAACGCGCAAACTTTAAGCAGTCACTCGCGTTCAACTCGAGAAAATCGCCACTCAAAATTCCAGCAAATCCGCCACGCACGCCGAGCACTCGCCAACCCGTGTTCTCGAGTTGCTGGGTTGCCGCCCAAATCGCGGTGTTCATCCCCGGTGAATCACCACCGGAAGTCAAAATGGCGAGCGTGAAAATGGCTCTGACTCGAGGCATCATATCTCCTGCGCCTGCGGCAGCACGACCAGATCACGGATGTTGATGTGCGCGGGCAACTCGAGCATCATCGCCACGAGATCGGCAACATCTTCGGACCGGATTCCAGTTTTTTCGGTCACGCAACGTTCGATTTCTTCGGGGTCCACGACTTTCCAGATGTTGTTCAAGACCACGCCTGGGGCGATGGCTCCGACGCGCACACCTTTGCCGGTCATCTGACGGCGCAACCCATGCACAAAGGCTTGCAAGGCGTGCTTGGAGGCGCTGTAGACCGGTTCCCAATGAATCGCTTGATGCCCGGACACGCTCGAGTTCACGATGATATCGCCACTTCCTCGCTCGAGCATATGGGGCAGAACGGCACGCACAATTCGCAGCACTCCGTTGACATTGACATCGATCATGTTGGCCCATTCGTCGGGATCGCCTTCGGCCACATCGCCTGGAACGTACACGCCAGCATTCGCAAACAGCGCATCGACCCGACCAAATTTCTCGAGCGTTGATTGAAACAAATTCGTGACTTGCGATCCAACCGTCACGTCGGTCACGAC
>JANOWZ010000682.1:0-6850 GCA_031418155.1 Deinococcales bacterium | reverse complement strand
GATGGTCCATATCCCGCAAACGATCTCTGTTCAAATCTGATTCTCGAGCCATCTCTTCAAGGACGAGAACATGACCGCAGAAATCAGATCAGGCAACATCCATCAATGGGGTGGCGCTGCCTTCGTGCTTGGCAACGCACTGTTCATGGTCAACAAGTTTAACGACATGAGCCGTTTGTTTCTGGGGCGCTCGATGCCGGATGTCATTTCCGGGCAGCATCCTGCACTGATTTTTTTGGGGCAACTCACGCTGATTTTTGGCTATCTGACGTACTATCGGTTTTACGCTCGAGGTGCGATGCGCTCGAGCCGGAACGCACTACGATTGTTTTGTGGCGGTGGCATTTTGTTGGCGCTTGGGCATTTCGGTTTCATGTCGGCCCTGAAAGATATTTTTCCCCAAGTCGAGTCTTTGTTTCTGCTGGTATTTTTAGGGTTGCTGATCTCGCTCGTTGGCCTGATTTGGTTCGGTGTGCTCAACTTGCGCCAGCCAGTCTTGGGCCGTTGGTCTTGGCTGCCATTGTTCACCGGACTGATGGGCGTTCTTGGTTTTGTGGTCTTTAGGGGCACGGAAATCACGACAATTTTTCTGGTGTTTCGCACGCTGTTCGCGTTGGGTTTGATCGGGCTCGGCGTGATCCTCTGGTTGGAAAAGCCAGTGCAATCTCAGGTGGGTCGATAACGCAAGGCTCGAGAAATCAATGGTTCGCAAAGGAGCGTATCTATGAAAACCAATGATGCACTAACTGACGTGAATGATCAGGTCGTGAAGATCGAAGCAAAGCCCCATCCGTTCAGCCTCGAGACGGCAAAGAGTGCTGTGCTTGTGATCGACATGCAGAATGACTTCGGGGCAGACGGCGGAATGTTTCACCGGGCGGGTATTGACATTTCAATGATCCAACAGGCGATGGGGCCAACACGAAGGGTGCTCGGGGCGGCTCGAGCGTTCGGTATTCCAATCATCTACTTGAAAATGGCATTTCAGCCCGATCTTTCGGACGCCGGACCACTGGACAGTCCCAATTACTTGAGGCATCAATTTCTTGGTGTTGGCAAGACGATTCAAGCACCGACCGGTGACTCGAGTCGCGTGTTGATCAGAGAGACATGGAACACTGACATTCTTCCTGAACTTGCAGCAATGCCCGAGGACATTGTTCTTTACAAACACCGTTTCAGTGGCTTTTACGAAACCGAACTGGATGCCATACTCAAGCGCCAAGGGATCAAACACTTGATCGTCACGGGTTGCACCACGAGCATCTGTGTAGAGTCCACCATTCGAGATGCCATGTACAGGGATTATTCTTGTGTGCTGCTGACAGATTGCACTGCGGAGCCCATCGGAAACAATTTCTCGAGGAGCAACCATGATGCCTCTGTTTTGAACATTCAGATGCTGTTCGGGTGGGTGTCGTCATCAGAGGAATTTATTGGTGCGCTTGAAACGCAACACAAAACCTTCACGACTGCAACTCCGCCCGACCCAGCCCTGGTGATCACTTGAACAATTCGCTGCCGGTGCTCGAGGGTTAAGGTTGCGTTCATACCCGGATTTGATTGCAGTGTCGGACACACGGCAATTTCATTTTTTCGTGCAAAGTGATCGTATGAAAAAATTCTTGCTGGCAGGCGTTTTCGTCTTGAGTTTCACCACCTTGATGGCTCGAGCGCAAAGCTTGCCGGTGTTGCGTGAACAGGGTGGCCTGACCGCCTCAGCCCGAGTCGATGGCACGCAGTTGAAGGTGCGCGTTTTGGACAATGGTTCGATGTACTCGGGAATCGTGCATTCGTATTTCGTGCGCAAAGATTTTGCGTTCATGTACTTCCAGTACCCCAGCGAGGGCGAGAAGGGCCAGTACAGCCTCGAGATGCCCGCAATGGAACCCGGCTCGTATGAATTGGTCCTC
This sequence comes from Deinococcales bacterium, assembly GCA_031418155.1. Lineage (GTDB taxonomy): Bacteria > Deinococcota > Deinococci > Deinococcales > JAAFIG01 > JANOWZ01. Next base: position 4,937 of record JANOWZ010000682.1, on the reverse strand, counting down.
GAGATCACGGGTGGCAATGGTCACGAGCACGAGAATCCGCGTTTCGTGCAGGTTTTCGGGATGGATGTCAAAGGCGTTGCAGCGGACGGTGCGCTCGAGAAGGTGCGGCAACTCGAGTTGCAGGCGACGACACCGGTTTTGAAACCGGCTGGGCAAGTTTCAAGCTTTGACCTGACGACCTTGTTGGCTGGCAAACCGGTCGCGTGGAATCCTTACGAGACGCATCAGTTTGCGATCAAAACCGATTGGTCGTACTTCAAGCATGACCATCCCGACACGGATGAACTCGGTGTTGGATCGGTGCGCAGCAAATTCAAATTTCCAACTTCGGGCGAGTACGTGATTTTTCAATTCCTCGAGACTGGCGTGCAAGTTGCGGGCGAGAAGCTGCGTCCAACCTTGCGTTTGCCGGGAGTGCTGCGCATTCCGTAATTCTGTTGTCTCGAGAATCTGGCTTGGCGCTCGAAGTGGGTCTTCGGGCGTTTTGCTTGTCTGACGCATGGAGAATCTGTGGTGACTTGACAGGGAAAAGAACTTGATCTATAAATTGAATGAATGTTCATTCAATTGAACAAGTATTCAGAACAACCTTTGCACTTGCAACCAGGAGATGGCCAACATGACCGCTCAAACCACCCAACGCCTCGCCCAAATCGCTGTGACCGTACAATTCCTGGCCCTCGTGCGCACACTGCTCGAGTTCTTCAGGTTGAAAAACCTCGAGGGACCAGCCTTCACCCTCAGCTTGGGCGAACCGTATTTGATCGGCGGTGTGATCGCCGCGATTTGCACTTGGCTTGGCGTGACCGCTTACATGCTCAGCCGTTACGTGGTCACAGCCCTGATCGGTGCGGGCACGGTGCTCGTCTTGATTGTTTTCAAAATGCTTTACGTGCAGTGATGGTGCGCTCGAGAGCACACCCTACGAGAATGCTCGAGCCCAACCCTCGAATTGGCAAAGGAGATTCAATGGCCCGCAAATCCAACCCGGAACTTCAAGAAAAACTGGCCGCCGTCAAACGCGAGCAAATTCTGCAAGCCGCTCGAGCCGTCTTTGCCGAAAAAGGCTTCCATCCCGCAACGATCAAAGATGTCGCCGCTCGAGCCGGAGTCGCGGATGGCACGGTCTACAATTACTTTGAAAACAAGACCGCGTTGATTCTTGGGCTGCTCGATTGGGTCAATCAGAGTGACCAGCGCGAAACGGATTTCGCCAAACTCGAGCACATGGACCTCGAGACGTTTGTCCAGGCGTATGTGCGTCAACGCCTCGAATTGCTTGGCGGTGAGGGCCTGGGTCTTTTTCAAGCGATCCTACCAGAGATTCTTGCCAACGAGGAACTTCGCACCCTGTACCGCGAGCAAGTTATCGCACCGACGTACTCGACTGCGGATCGTTCACTCGTGCCGATGCTGAAAGCCAACGGACTCGAGCCTGTCAAAGCCAAGCTGATGCTCAGGTTGATCTCGGCGATGTTTGTGGGACTGATCGTGTTGCGCATCATCGGTGACGACCACCTCGAGAAACACTGGAAGAAAATGCCGGACCTCGCCGCAAGTTTGATGCTAAAGGCTTTCAGCAAGGAGGAATAACATGACCGCAGTTGCCCATCAGAATTCAGTCACCCTCGAGCCAACCAACATCACCACAGCCAACTTCAAAGCCGATCCGTTCCCCACCTTCAAACGCTGGCGAGACCACAGTCCAGTCGTACCGGTCAAATTGCTCGGGCGACGGGCCTGGATTGTGACGCGCTACAACGATGTGCAGGCGGCGCTCAAGGACGAGCGACTGGTCAAGAATCGCCGCGACGCTCGAGACGCAACGCAAAAAGAACCGTGGATGCCAGCGTTCCTCAAACCACTCGAGCGCAACATGTTGGACTTGGACGCGCCGGATCACACGCGCCTGCGTTCGTTGGTGCATCTGGCGTTCACGCCGCGTCTGATCGGGCAGATGCAGAATCGCGTGCATGGCCTTGCGCACGAGTTGATTGATCGCGTGCAGGCTCAAGGTCAGATGAATTTGGTGCATGATTTCGCACTGCAAGTACCCATGACGATCATCAGTGAAATGCTTGGCATTGACGAACGTGACCGGGCGAATTTTCACCGCTGGTCAAGCGTTGCTGTCAGGATGAGCACGCCTTTTAATGGCCTGCTGGCGATGCCAAGCCTCTACCAATTTGTGGCCTTCTTGCGCCGCCTGATCCGTGAACATCGCCTCGAGCCGCGTGATGACCTGACCAGCGCACTGGTCAAAGCTGAGGCGGAAGGCTCACGCTTGAGTGAAGACGAATTGATTGCGATGGTCACGATTTTGCTGATCGCCGGTCACGAAACCACAGTCGGATTGATCGGCAATGGTGCGCTGGCGTTGCTCGAGAATCCAGATCACCTCAAGCGTTTGCGCGCACAACCCGACCTGATGAAATCGGCGGTTGAAGAACTGACACGCTTCACGGCTCCGGTGCTGATGGCGACCGAACGTTATGCCCGAGAAACCCTCAGTGTTGCTGGTGTGGAAATTCCAAAAGGTGAACTCGTGCTCGCGGCCTTGGGTTCGGCGAACCATGACGAAACGCAATTTGAGAATCCGGAATCGCTGGTGCTCGACCGGAAGAACAACAAGCATCTTGGATTCGGTCAGGGCGCACATTACTGCGTCGGTGCGCCACTCGCACGGCTCGAGGCAAGCATCGCGTTTCAAGTGCTGCTCGAGCGCTTACCGAACTTGCGGCTTGCTGTGAAGTCCGAAAACCTGCGTTGGAACTCGGGATTTGCAACACGCAACTTGAAGACATTACCCGTCACATTCTGATGTCAGGCACGATCCAAAAATGGTTTCGAGGGATTCCCATCGCCAGGGCTCTCAAGGCTCAACGAGTACAGCTTCGGATGACTTCTTCCGAGCCAGCTTGATCGGCAACTGCCAATCCATCAGCACCCTCACCTCACACCCAAACTCAAATCCCTAGGCTGGATTTCGTGAACAACGCCGCCGGTTCAAAGCCTGCCGCCCGAATGTTCGCGTCTGCGCCCTGTTCGCGGTCCACGACGTAAATGATCCGTTCGACTCGAGCGCCCAATTCGGTGAGCATTTGCGCGGCGCGGATGGCTTGACCGGCGGTGGTCAGCACATCCTCAACCAATGCGAGGCGAGCATCGGGCCGCAGAACACCTTCGATCAATTTGGCGGTGCCATACTCTTTCGCGCCTTTGCGCACGATCACAAATGGCAATCCAGTCTCGAGCGACAATGCCGCCACAAGTGGAACCGCGCCCAATTCGACTCCAGCCAGCATCGTCAGGCCAGACGGCAATAATCCCGCCAAGCCTTCCGCAATCGGTTTGAGCAGCGCCGGATCGGTGCTAAAACGGTACTTGTCCAAGTAATACTTGGAACGTTGTCCGCTCGAGAGCAGGAAATCTCCCTCGAGGTAGGCGGCTTTGACCAATGCGGGACCGGTGATGGCAGAATCGAACACACTTTTGATTCTAACCGGGATCAGCATGGCTCGAGATTATTGTTCGAGATTATTGGCTGGCTTTGCGTTTTGCAATCCGCTCGAGCGCCGCTTTGATATCAAACTCTTGCTTGATGATGCGTCGTTGCACAGCTTCCGGGAACAACGTTTTGACATCCTGCGAGTAATTCGTACCATCTCGAGGAATTTTCACGCTGATGGCTTTATTGTCCTTTATGCCAACCACGGCGGGAGCACTGACGGTTGTGCCGGATCGTGCCTGGCACAAGGTCCAGACGAATAGGCTGGTGCTGTCACGGCCCCAAACCTCAAATTCGCACCAGGCTTTGGCATCGTTCACAAGTGTTTTGCCGAGCATTGTCGCAGTGTTTTCAGGAATCGGTTTTGAGGCGAACGCAATCGAGGCGAGCAAGCAGAAGGCTGTCAGTAATCGTTTCATGCCTCGAGCCTACTGTGTACTTTCTGAGACTAGACTCATTTGCATCACGTCATGTACGGTCGCAACGCCTCGAGAATCGTTCGCGCCTCTTCCACGCTCGGCACAGCCAGACGTTCGCCGCTGCCAAAGTAAATCACCAACGGAATCTGCTGCCCGGACGGTCCTGCGCCGCGCCCAATCGCTCCGCCGAGGCTTTCGTTGCTGTCCAAATGGTTGATCTGCTCGAGGTTGATGATTTTCGTGCCGACCCGAATGAATTTTGCCATGCCGTCATTCTGCCCAACAGATAACTCGAACGATGTGCATTTCAGCAATCCGTCACTCTTCCCAGCCCGCCAACGCCCGCACAAACTTCGAGACTTCCTCGAGGTCTTTCTTGTCCATGTCGGGAAATGGTGGCATCTGCGCCGCGCCAACCGCTTTTCCGGTCAGCACCCGATTCTTGATGTACTCGAGGTCTTTGAGCTTCACATTTTCGATCATGCGTTTGCCGAAACCACCCTCGCCGTTGTTGTGGCAACGAATGCAGTTGTTGCGTTCAAACACCTGTCGGCCCTGCGGGTGCAATGCGGTCGCTCGGGCCAGATTCTCCGGTTCACGGTTACAGCTTGTAAATCCCAGCACAAGTACGGCAATCAATGACAAACGTTTCACACCTCCTATTGTGCGCGTCCAACTTCGGGAATCACAGGGACGCGAATCACTCCAGAATTCCAGTTGTGATCCACCTCGCAAACTCGAGCCAGAGTCATCTCGAGCCGTCAATTCGACCCAGATTTTTCAAACCGTCTGGCACGAGGTTTTTCATCCAAGATGCACTTCGGCTTAAACCGTGCGTTTTTTGGCTTGACACTCCTGGGATTGCGGTGTACTCTTCTCTTCGCCTCGCAAGAGGGCCACCCCCCAAGTTCGCAAGAACGCAAGGGCACTCTTGAGCGCGGCCGAGCATCTTGACAGTTAAGCATAAGAGAAAGTGGTTTCTTAGAACCCCACGGACACGTGGGTTCGCC
>JANOWZ010000681.1:0-5948 GCA_031418155.1 Deinococcales bacterium | reverse complement strand
GCTCGAGTTTTGATGGGTCAAGATTTTTACGGCAGTTTGATCACGAACTCGCCACTGGTTTTCTCGAGCTTCACAATCTGCGATACCGTTTTGGCTCCAAGCGTGCTGCTGATCCTGTAAGAACCCATGAAGCCTCGGGTTCCATACTTGCCGGTCACATCACTCTTTCCCGTGGCGTTCGTCCACCAGCGTTTGAACAGCAACTCCTTGAACACCTGCCCGTTGGGTTTGAGCGTCCAATTCTGCCGGTACAGCGCAGCATCTGGCAACCAATGCTGACCTTCCCAGAAGCCCCACATCAGGAAGCTGTTCACATTTGGGCTTGAGAAGGCGATGGTTAAAAAGTCGCGCAGGTAATCGGCTTGCAAGGCTTGGTTTTGAATGTTGACATCAAATTCTGTGATGGCGAGCGGTAAACCAAACTTGCCAAAATCCGTGAGTCGCGTCAAGAGTTCTGCCGGTGGCGTGAGTTTCAGTCCGAAATGCGCCTGCAAACCGATGCCCTCGAGCGGTGCCCGCAACGCGATCATCCGGGCAATGATGCGTTTGAATTCGACATCCAAATCTCCCTCACCGAGGTTGCCGTAATCGTTCAAGAACAACCTTGCTTTCGGCTCGAGCGCCTTGGCACGTTTGAATTGCGCTGCCATCTCGTCCTCGCCGAGCACCTTCGAGAGGCGTTTGTTGGCGCTCGGTTCGTTGACCACATCCCATTCGCTCAACTGCCCTTTGGTCGCACCCAAAATATCCACCAAGTGCGAATCGATCCTTGAGCGCAACTGCGCCGGGTTGCTGAACATCGCGGGGACATCGTTCGGCAGGCAATAAACATCATCGCAAGGCCAGATCAGGTTGTGACCACGCACCGAGATGCCATACGCCCGAAAAAACTTCAGCGCCTCGAGCGCCCGTGTGCGGGTATACCCTTCCCAATTTGGCCATTTCAGGTCGTTCTCGAGCACCACATGGTTGAACAACTCGAGGATTGTTTTCTTGTATTTGAGCGAATCCGCACTGTTCCCGAGCAGGCGTTCGGCATCGACTGCCGTGCCGAACCGAAACCCATGACGGACCATCTCGAGTTTTACGGTTGCATTCGGAACGACCTTGCCGCTCGCATCGACGACCTTGACGCGCAAATCCGCCTTGCGCAGGGCATCAATCCGAGCATCCGCCGCCGCACGCCAAGCGGCGGATGACTCACGTCCGACGTAAGAAAAGCCCGAAAAAGGCAACGACACGAGCGTCTGTGTTTTCGCATAATTTTTCAACACCACGCCACCCAACTCAAAGGCTTGATTGTTGTACCCCAACCTGAAACGCGCCGCGCCCTTGCCAGTGGGAAAATCGCCATGCGCTTTGAACGGCACGCTGTAGAGCGTCCAAGCTGGTGTTAAGTTGACACCAGCACCAATCGATTTGTCATAGGGTTCCGAAGCCAACTCGAACACAAATTCGGTCTGGGCTGGTTTGCCCCCAATGCTTCGCGCCCAGAATTGCACCAGCATCGCATCATCTTTTTTGATTGCGACGGTGTTATTGGCCGACAATTGCGAATAGTACGGTTGCGGCAATGGTTTCAACCCCGCAACACGCCAAGCGTTCGTGAACGCCTGCCCGGTCACGGTGATCAAATCGAGTTTGACCTCTGGACTTGAGCCCCCCTGCAAGGCCGTGAACGTGTTCGGGCCAATCACATCGCTGCCACCGGCTGGCAGGGCCGCCTGTTGCAACGTACTCGAGGTCTGCGTGTCGGTACTCGCGTTCTGATTGACGCTCGCGCACGCGCTGGCGATCACTGCAACCAACAGCCATAATTTCGTCATGCTGCCTCCGGGGAACCGTTGGGTTTCACCGGTCATTCTGCGGACATCTGATTTGCTCAGCGTGAAAGCCAACTGAGAGGCGCGTGTGTTCAATAGACGTTTGGGACACACTACTTGGCCTCGAGCGATTCGACTGGCGAATGGATCTCGAGTCAGTCCGTGTCAACGATGCCTTGTCCTCGGGTCGCATCGCGCACCGCAATCCGCAACGGTTCAACTTCCGTCTCGAGCGCATTCCATTGCACCTGCAAACCTTGATCGGTGAAGTCATCCTCGCGCCCGGTCGTGTCGAAATCCTCGAGCAGTTTGTACAAGGTGTTCATCTGCTCGAAACCAACCTGCACGCTCAGACGAATTCTTGGATGCACCTCGAGCCGTTCGGCAAGGCGCAACGTTTCCGCCGCCGTGCCACCGTATGCCCGAACCAAACCGCCAGCACCCAAATTCACGCCGCCGTAATACCGCACGACAGCCACGACCACGCACTCGAGTCTGCTGCCTTCGAGCGCCCGGAAGATCGGAGCGCCCGCCGTCCCCCCAGGCTCGCCATCATCCGAAAAACGATACTGGTCAAAAATCGTGTACGCCCAGCAAACGTGGGTCGCATCCGGGTAACGGTTGCGAATACCCTGCAAAAACTCGAGCGCGGTTTTGACATCGTTGACCGGCGCGGCGAAGGCCAGGAATTCGCTGCCTTTGACCACCTGCGAGTGCTCACCGCTGGATTTGAGCGTGGCGTACACGCCGCACGATAACAGGTGGATTCTCGAGCCAGAAAAAGAAGGTCAGTCAGAGGTCGGTGAACCCAATGACGGGTCGTCGGGTGGCAGGGTTCCGCACCCCTAACGCCCAGACTGGTGAAGCCAACACATCCAACCAAGCCCACACCCGATCGGCGATCCCAACTGCCATCGCAGGAGTCCTTTGTGTGAACTTCCGTCGTCCAACCGCTTCCTCAAGTCGAACCCGTAAACTCGAATGCACCCAATTGTAAGAGCGTCGAGTCACCTCAGCCGCCACCCGACTCCGCTCGAGTTTCGCCGAATTCCTGGCCGCAAGTCATGCATTTGAGAAGTTTGCTTTGGCGTGGTCTGTAAGTTTTGAGGAGTTTCAGGTTTTCAAGTCCTGTTTTGGCGTGGTTTTTGCATTGGCTGAAGGACAAGCTAGTGGTTCGTCACACGAAAAAAATGGGTCGAGATTTGGTGATCGATGCGGGTTCTCGAGACTCGAGACCGTACAAATACCATGTGGCTGTCCACTCGGCCCGTCAGGTGCCGTTCTAGGGTCAAGAAGCGGCGTTTTACAGTTTCCATAGGTGAGATTCTCATCGCTTCCACTTTGTTTTGTTCGGGGGTGGAACTATTCCATCCCACAACCCGAGGAATGGTCATGGGAACTTTCCCTCATCGTTCTCGGGTTGCCGCAACAATGCCATACTGCCCCGAGATGTTCGGAGGACACATGGAGAAACGTTTTATTGGCAAGACCGTCATCGTCACCGGCGCGGGTCATGGCATTGGTCGGGCCATCGCTGAACGGTTCGCGCTCGAGGGTGCGAACGTGGTCGTGAACGACATCCATCTTGAACGGGCCGAAAGCGTGGCGGCGGCGATCAACTCGAGTGGTGGGATTGGCATGGCGGCGCTGGCCGATGTGGGTGACAAAGCCCAGGTCGATGCAATGTTTGATGCGACCCTCGAGAAATTCGGCATGGTTGATGTGCTGGTCAACAACGCCGCGATTGCTTCGGTGGCCGAGGCGGGCGCTCACTTTTTGAACGGTGACGAGGCGTGGTGGGATCGGATTTTGCGGGCGAACCTGAAAAGCGTGTATTTGTGTTCGCATCGGGCGGCCTGGATCATGGCTCCGAAACGAACGGGTTCGATTATTAATTTTTCCAGTGGCGGCGCAACCAAAGCCCACCGTGGCATGGCCAGTTACGATGCTGCGAAAGGCGGTGTCGAGGCGCTGACTCGAGCGATGGCGTTGGATTTGGCCCCATACGGCATTCGGGTGAATTGTGTTGTGCCGGGACTGATTCGCACGTACAACATCAGCGATGAACTGGCGCTCGAGCGTGGCAAGATCGTGCCGCTCGGACGCTTGGGCACGGCCGAGGATTTGGCGGGTCCGACCGTGTTTCTGGCCACCGATGACGCGAAGTACATCACCGGTGTTTGCCTGCCGGTCGAGGGTGGCGTGCTGGTGCAGCAACGTTCGACCGAGGTTGAAGTCTTCCCGCTCAGTTTGTTCCCAGTTGTGCCTGCCGAGTGATCTTTACTGCTGAATGAACGTGCCAATCGCTCGGGCGTTCAGGGTCCAAAACACCGAACTCGAGGTGTTGATCGCACCGAGGTTGGTGATGTCGAATCTGGAAATGCGGTCTGGTTGCAACACCCAGGCGTAATTGTCGCTGGTGAAGGCCGCATCGATGGGGTTGTTGACCGATTGGGCCTTTGAGTTGCTTGCCGGGTTGCCCAGGCGTTGAAAGCTGACGTTGCTGGGTTGCAGGTATGCGACCAGCGAATCGTTCGGGCGTTTGTTCCAGACGGCCCGGTTGGTTGCAGCCAACGCGACATCGTTCAGTTTCACCTGTGTCAGCGCAAATGTGTTCGGATCAACGAAGTACGCACCTCCAGCGCTTCCAGATTTGGTGTTGAAGGTCAGCAGCAACCTCGAGTCAATACTGGTCAGTTCGAGGCGCAATCCGGGGTCGGATGAGTTCAGGTCGGTCAGGTTGAAGGGTGTGCCGGTGACTTTATCGTCGTTGTCTTTGTTCAACTTGAAGATCGCGTAATTGCTGAATTTGGCCACCACGAACGCTTGCGCGTCGGAGACCAGGTTCTGCATGGCGAGCGCAAATGGTCCGTTGGCGCGGTTCGCCTCAAACGTGCCGGACGTGCCAGCCGTGGCGGTACGGATCGGCTCGAGCGTGGTGCTGCTGGCCGTGATTGCCGCCAGGTTAAAGACCAGAACCCGTGGTTGACGGTTGTTGCTGTTGGTGCAGCCCAAACTGCGGGCGGTGATGTCGTCCGGGTCGTCCAGCACCGCCACGCGACGCGAATCGGGCGAGAGCGCCAAACGTGTTGGGCAGAATTCACCGGTTTTGGGTTGCAGGGTGGCGATCACCGGGATGTTGGCTTTGTTGCTGCGCACCTCGAGCTTGCCTTTGCTGGGCAGTGACACGATGATGCGATCACCGGTGGGAGTGGTTGCCAGGTCGTAAGGTGCACTTTCGGTGGTGATGCTCGAGCAGTTGGAGAACTGTGATGGTTGATCCAGGTTGCTGTTGGCGATCAGCAGTCCCACGGCGACCGTGACGGGTGCGCTGTTGTTCCCGTTCAGGCAGGTGATCGTGCCTGCCTGAACGATGGCGAACACGAGCCTGGAACTGCTGGAGCCATCCTCGAATGAACCGGTACAGGCGAACAGAACGAATGCGATCAGGCTCAAGGCGATGCTGCGGGTATGGATACGGATGTCTCGAGGCATGGTGTCTCCTTGGGCTCTGGTCTGCGGTTTGAGCAAGGCTCACTTGTTGCCAAACGGTAACGCGGGGAATTTGATGCCGTCTTTGTTGGCGGTAATCAGTTCTTTGCTGCCACCGACCGGCAATTTGAAACTCAGGCTGAAGCTCGCACCATCGAGTTTTGTGGCATCGAAAGTCAGTTGCAATGACCAGCAACAACGGTCGAAGGTCAAAATAAATTTTGGGCGCAATCCAGAGAACGCCGGGGCGTTGGTTCCATCGCTGTAAAGTGGCACGCCAAGGTTCTCTTCTTTGAAGGTGTAGGTGCCGGAAAGCAGCATGGTTAAAAACACGTCGGGTTTGCTCGAGCCCTCACCCGCGAGCGCTATCGTCAATCCGAGCGGGGTAAACGTGAAGGCATCTGCCGGTTTGGTGAAATTGGCTTCCCATGAACGGTTGTACTGAATCCCGCCCTGCAAGGCGATGCCTGGAAGCACGTCCCACTCGAGGTTGATGCCGAAAGTGGTCAGTTCAATGTCGCGCCGGGTGCGGTCTGGCAGGCTGATCAGGGTGTCCGCCGAGAGGGTCAATGGGTTGCTCTCGAGTTTGAATGTGCCGTTCAGTTTCGTATCGAAGAATTCGACCGGATCGAG
>JANOWZ010000680.1:0-36358 GCA_031418155.1 Deinococcales bacterium | reverse complement strand
CCTGGACAATTGGTGGCCTATCCGATCTTTCCGGTCGGAAGGCGCGTGCGCGATTTCTTGCGACGGCTCGAGAACGTGCAGATTCGTGTGCTCGAAACCTATGGGCTGGAAGCCCGACCGAACCCCGGTTATGCGGGCGTCTACGTCGGTGAGGACAAGATTGGCAGCATCGGCGTGGCGATCAAACGCAATGTTGCGCTGCATGGTCTGGCCCTGAACATCAACACGCGGCTCGAGGATTTTGAGTTGATCGTGCCTTGCGGTTTGACCGACACGCGCATGACCAGTCTGCAAAAATTGCTCGGCAGGCCAATCGACATGACTGAAGCCAAATCCCGACTCGAGACCGCCTTCAAACTCGAATTTGCCGAGTACCGTTGGACGGATGAATTGCGCGGACTCGATGTTGCTTATGAAACAGGAATTCAGGTGCCCGCATGATTAAACCGCAACGCGAATACGATTTTCCAGTCATCAAGGACGGCATTCACCGGGATGGCGCTCAACCGATTCGGGCCAGGAAACCGGACTGGTTGAAGGTCTCGTTGCCCTCCGGCTTTGGTTACTCGAGCGTCAAAGAGATCGTCGGACGGCACAACCTGACCACCGTCTGTCAGGAGGCAATGTGTCCGAACATCGCCGAATGTTGGGCGGCGGGTACGGCGACCTTCATGCTGATGGGTTCGGTCTGCACTCGGGCCTGTAAGTTCTGTGCGGTCAACACCGGCAACCCGCAGGGCCGACTCGATCCGCTCGAGCCTGAACACATCGCCGAGAGCGTCGAACTGATGAACCTGAAATACGCGGTTTTGACCAGTGTTGATCGGGATGATTTGCTTGACGGCGGCGCGGCGCATTTTGCACGAACGGTTCGCGCCATCAAAACCCGCACGCCAACTGTGAAGGTCGAAGCGCTGACCCCAGATTTCGCCGGAAACCTCGAGTCGGTGCGTGAGGTTGTGTGCTCGGGGATTGATGTCTTTGCGCAGAACATTGAAACGGTCGAACGCCTGACCCATCCGGTGCGCGATGCGCGGGCTGGGTACAGGCAAACCTTAAACGTGCTCGTGGCCGCCAAAACCTTCGGCGTGAACATCTACAGCAAATCCAGCGTGATGCTTGGCCTAGGTGAAACCCGTGCGGAAGTGCTCGAGGTGATGCAGGACTTGCGGGCCGCGAATGTGGACATCGTGACCTTCGGGCAGTATTTGCAACCCACACGGCATCACCTGCCAGTCGAACGCTATGTGCCACCGGAGGAATTTGATGAGATCCGACTCGAGGGCATGGAACTTGGCTTTCTCGAGGTGGTCGCTGGACCGTTGGTGCGTTCGAGTTACAAAGCCGAGGAAGCCTTGCGGAACCGATAGTTTACTCGAGGTCGTCAATCTGGTGAATCCAGGTGGCTTCAAGGTCGGTTCTCGGATTGTGGTGAACGCGCACGAGTTCGGCCACACGTGAATCTCCACCAGCCTCGAGAATCAGGTTTGCGCCGATGGCTGGGTGGTTGTTGCGCATATCCATCGCGGTTCGAGCGTGCAATCCGCTCGAGGTTTGGCTCGAACGCGGTCCTTCTGGGGCGATTAAACCGATCAGCACACGCTCGAGCACGTTGTACGGCCTGACCTGCTTGCCGCAATCGTGCAACAATGCGGCGCGGATCACTTCGGTCCCAACCTCCGGGTGCAACTCGAGCAATTTTTGTGCGACACGAACGGCATGTTCACGGTCTCGAGGGTCCATGCGCCGATACACTTCGAGTTCCGGCTGGGGAAGCTGTTGCGCGGCCCAAGCATCATCCGGGCGTGCCTGAGCAGGGGAGAGCGCTCGAAACAACCTGCCTATTTTCCCCAAGACCGAACGCGGCTCAAGGTTCAAACCCCACCGACCTCGGATGTCACTTTTGCTGCGGGTTCGAGGATGGTTTGGATCGAATGCTCGAGTTCGTCACGTGCGGCACGCAACCGCTGTAAGGCGGCCCGACGCCATGATTCATCCGCCTCGAGCGTCGCCTGGGCCCGAGACAAGAAGGGCAGCATCGCCTCACGTGCCGGACCTCCGGGGAGTTTGCGGGCCTCGACGAAAGCCCTCGGATCGAGCGCTCTTTTGATGCTGGCCTCGTTCAACTCGAGGGTCTTGCCCAATCTCTCGAGCGCCGCCTCGTTGACCAGCGCGACCGTGACCTGCTCATAGCCCAACCCACGTTTGTACGCCAGGTCTACGACTTTCGAGGCGACGTGATGCGCCTGACGGAACGGCAAACCGCACTCGGCGACCAAATGATCGGCCAGCCCGGTCGCGGTCGTAAAATGTTCCCCGGCTCGGCGCGACATGTGCTCGACATCAAAATGCGCCTCCTCGAGCACCGCCGCCAGCAAACTGATCGCCTCGTCCGCCTCGGTGAAACAGCGCAGGACCGGCTCGAGCATCGGTTCGCCAACATCGTTGACATCGCCGTAGGGAATGTTCCGGGCAAGGTTGAAGACGGTTTGTGCCGCGCCATGCGTTCGGGCCAATTTTGCGCGAATGTGCTCGAGCACGACTGGGTTCCGTTTCTGCGGCATGATGCTTGAGATTTGTACAAATTTATCTGGCACGCGCAAAAACCCAACTTCACGTGAGGCCCAGGTCATCAAGTCAAAGGTCGTGCGCGAAAGGCTGATCGCGCAGAGCATGGTTGCGCTGACCGCTTCGAGCGTGTGGTCCGCGCCGCCGACCGCGTTGATGCCGTTCTCTTCAAGTCCTTCAAAACCCAGCAGGCGTTCGGTCAGGTCGCGGCGAATCGGGAAACTGGTCGTGGTCATCGCCGCCGCGCCGAGCGGATTGCGGTTCACATTGCGATACGCGGCCCGCAGCCGTTCGGCATCACGCTCGAGACAGGCGAGGGTTGCGCCCAGGTAGTGCGCCAACGTGGTCGGTTGCGCCGGTTGGTTGTGCGTGTATCCGGGCATCAGTGAGTCCACAAACTCGAGCGACCTTGAGAGCAGCACGCTGCGCAATTCGCTGACCACCTCGAGCAAACCCAAGACCGCCTCGCGGATGACCATGCGGATCATCGCGGCATCGATATCGTTGCGTGAGCGGGCGATTTGCAGGTTGCCGCCGACATCACCGGTCAATTCGATCAACCGGGCCTCTATCGCAAAGTACAAATCTTCGTAGGCCTCGTTGTAGGCATAGGCCCGTGAGCCGGTGCGGTCGATGTCCTCAAGCGCCGTCAGCAGCGTTCGCGCATCGTCGCTCGAGATCAACTTGCATTGTTCGAGCATGACCGCGTGTGCTTTATTGACCAGCATCAACGGTTTGAACAGGTAACGTTTTGCCTGCGCGAAGTTTGGTCGCAGCACGTGCGCCACATAATCTTCGCTCCAACGTCCGGGCATGACTCAAGTCTACCGCGAAGCCCGTGAGAGATGAGGTCTGGTGCGGGATTCAATTCTCCGCCCGTCAAGCATAGACTCAGGGCATGATTTATCGCCCGCCGCAAGATGCGGATTTCCCTGGAATGCAGGCCCTCGATCTCGAGTTGTTGCACGTTGAATTTCCCAAGTTCGATTCATTAAGCGACAAGGAACGTGCTGCGCTGATTCGCTCGAGCGTGCCATCATTGCGGTTTTACGCCCGCAGTGAACACAGTTTCGCTTGCATTCAATCGGTCCATGCCGACCCGCTCGAGCCGACCAGCGTCTACGGTTTCGTGCTCGCGCAGAGCGTCTGGATGGGCGATAAGGCGATGGTTTGGGTCTCGAGCCTGCGAATTCATCACGATGCGCCCGCCGCTGTGCTTCCAGGATTGCTGCACGCCGTGACCAAAAGCGCCTATGACGGCGCGGTGTACGAGATTCACCTCGCTGCGGACAAACACCTTCTGCCGTTCGCGGACCGTGAGGGCTACGTCGAGGCGGGCAAACATCTGGTGCGTTTGCTCGGCTCGAGAACCGTTGGGGCCTCGAGCGCCGAAAACGAACCCTGATTCGACCCATGCCGATCTTGCACCGGTACAGTGACGTTTGACATGTCGGAAATCATGTGTAAACTCGAGTGAGGTACGTTAAACTTTCGTTCAGTCACGTGGAGTTCATCTCGCAATCGTCCAAAACGCAAACGCCCATCCCTCGAGAATCACCTGCCGAGATCATCAAGCGTCGCGTCATATTTGGTGATTATCCTGCTTGGATAGCCAGGAATTTACACCGCTTGGTCCGCCAACCGGATCGAACAACCGTTCATGGCGAACGCATACATCTGTCTGGTCTGGGTGTCCTGTTTACCCTGAGCAGAACTCTGAACCCCCGCGTCAGTGTGGTCTGGATCGAACGCTTTGGTTTTGCCATGACCGTCATGATCGTTCTGACCAATGTCTTGTACACCGATTACTTCGCCACCGTTCGGGGTCCAACCTGGCGCGAATCTCGTGAGACTTCGCACTGGTTGATCGCGTACCTGTGCGTCTTTGCCTACGTGATTTTTGATACCCGGATCGGCCTGCGTGTGGCGAGCGCCATTGCGGCGGTGGCGTTCTTGCCCGGACTGCTCGGCGTTCAGTCGCAGCAAGATCCAAGTGAACTCTATTCGTTGATCCGTTACACCTCGATTTCAACGGCATTGCTGGCCTTCACGTACCTGCTGGCCTACAGCAAAGAGCAATTGCACTTTGAGCGGGTGCGGTCCAGCACCGATGAATTGACAGGTCTAGCAAACAGGCGAGCCCTGTATGCGATCCTCGAGGCGCACATTGCTCGTGTTGAAGATGACCGTGTTTCGGTGATCTTGTTGGACGTGAACCGTTTCAAGAACATCAATGACACCTTCGGTCACACCGCCGGCGACGAGGTGCTGGTTGGATTCGCTGAAAGTGTTACAGCAAGCGTCAATGTGGGCCGCTGGGGAGGCGAGGAATTCTTGCTCGTACTGCCCGAATCCAACCTCGAGCTTGCACTGGCTCAGGCCGAACAAATTCGGGTCGTGCTCGAGCATCATGATTTTGAGGTCGGACAAGTAACCGCCAGTTTCGGTGTCGCCTGCCTGCACCCAGACGAAAGCCTGAGCGATCTGATCCGTCGCGCCGATCTTGCCTTGTACGCCGCCAAAACACGTGGACGAAACCGGGTTGAGCATCAGGTGCGTGTGATCGATCAGGTCGCCGAAAACTTTGTTCAAGACCTCGAGTATTCAAGTGATGAGGCGCGAGTTCCGAACGCTTCATGAGCGTTGAATCTGAGCCTCTTTGCACTGCGTACACGTCATGTATTGGTAGGTCAAATGGCTCATAAAATCCTGAAGTTTTCTGCTACACTACCCTTACATCAGAAAGGAGGTGGTCCAACTGTTAAACGAATCAAGTTGGTGTAGGTGCTCGTCGGGGCAAGCTCTGGATCGCCTCCAGGTTGCAGTTTAAGCCTGATGACGTGATCCACCCCGGTTCGGGAAGGGCTTTCGGCCCCAAACCCAGGCGGGTATCGGAAGGGACCGTGAGATTCTCACGGTCCCTTTTTAGGCGCGATGACGAATACCGCTGATCGTGCCAGGGAGATCGTGCTCGATGGTGTTTTGCGTTGCCCTCTCGAGAGGCGTTCATTATCAATCTCAGCCTAAACTTCGCGGCTTACGATTTGGCTGGAGATTCGTATGTTGCGCAAATTTTTTCTCTGCCTTGCCCCAGTTGCGGTTGCTGCATTCCTCGTCGCCTGCACCCAGAATCCCACCGTCCGCGAAGACCAGCCGATCCTTGAGCAAGTCCGTGCCGATAACGGGTCTGCCCTCAACCTGTTCGCTTCAACCGGTACGGGCGTGCCGCTGCTGATCCGCAACATCTAAGACCAGAACCGCAACGCGCGATTCGATGCGTCCGAGGTCGCCATCTCAGGTTGGGGCGTTCGCCTGACCCGAATCAACAGCGACGGAATCCCGCTCGAGGCGAGCGAGTTGCAGGTCACGCCCGAAGCGAACACTCAACGCTGGCATGGTTTGTTTCTGAACGTCCCAGTCGGTCGTTACATGCTCGAGGAACTTTCGCCGCGTGCCTTGGCCGGTGCGTTCTGGAATGCCACCTCGAGTGCTTCACGCACCGTTGACCTTGCGGGGGCTTCACCTCAGGCCGTCGAATTCAGCAGCGTTTGCCTCGAGAACGCTCAGGCACTCGAGTTTCCCGACGCAACAGGGTTGGACACCTGGAAATGTAAGCCAGAATTTGACCTCGCGCCGCGCATCACGAGTTTCACGGTGTCGCCGAACGAAGTGAACGCCGGGGCACGGCCCAAAATCTCCTGGACCGTTGCCGACCGCGCCACCCTCGAGATCAACGAGGGCATCGGTGCGCTGCCAACGTGGGCGGGTTCGTTGGAACTCGAGGCACTGGATTCAATCCGTTTTACCCTGACCGCAAAAAATGCTTTCGGCTCGAGCCAAGCGCAGGCGAGTTTGCGGGTCAATCCGAAATCCGGTTCTGGCCTGTTCTCATCGGCTGGCAACACACAGGCAACGGTTTTCTCTGGCACCCTCGGGGCGCAGTATTTTCAGGTTCCAGGGTTCCGCCTGGACGATGGCCGGGTCGTGGTCGGCAAAATTCCATATGAAACCATTGCCTTAGACGGTCCAGTTCAGGCCAGGGTTCGGGGCTTCTACCTGTTCGATCCAGCCTCGATCACGTTCTCCACGCTCGGGCAGATCAAAAACCCGCTCGATACCGAGGAATCATTTCGTTACACGCTCGAGGATGCGCTGCCGCTCGGTGGGAGCAGGGCCATGCTGCACAAGATTCCCGATGTCACCAAGACGGGCGAATCTGGACTGTACGAGCGTTACGATTTTGTGACCGACAAGTACACAAAGTTTGATGGTCCGGTCGGCCCAACGTACTCGGATTTCACGACGCACCAAGAGTACCTGATTCGCCAATTTGCGCGTGGTGACACAATAAAACTTGTGATCGCCTGCGCGGGCAGTCCCAGAGGCGTGCGGGTGGAAACGTATTATGTGAACACCGGGGCCACCGACTCGAGCTTCTGCACCGCTGACCCCGAGAATCAGGTTCCGTATTCAGATTTCACCTTGCTCGAGAACGGAACATTTCTGGTCACGGGCGGTCAAATCGGTCCAAACTCGAGCACCCTGACGGCGACCGCGACGGCCAGGATATATGACCCTCTGGCGCAGCGTTTTCGCAAAATCTCGAACATGAATCAGGCGCGGTATCTGCATTCGGTGACGGCACTCTCGAATGGTCGATTCCTGATCTCTGGTGGCACCAAGGCATCGGGGTTTGAGGTGCCATTGCAGTATGTGCTTGAGTCCGAGGTCTTCGATCCGCACAGCGAACAGTTCAGCAAGGTCGGCAGTCTTTTGGAAGGCAGGCTCGAGCCGAGCAACCCACGGGCATTCCAATTGTCGAACGGGAATGTGCTGCTGCTCGACACGTACCACCCAAACGATTTGAGCGCCAAAACCATCTTCAAGCCAGAGTTGTTCGATCCAGAAACCGGACAGTTCACGGCGACCGGAGATTTTCTCGAGCCGCGTTCCGGGTTCAGTGCGGTGCAACTCAAAGATGGTCGCGTCTTCGTCTACGGCGGCCTCTCCAGCGATGGAGTTCCCCTCTCGAGTGCCGAAATTTACACGCCATGATGTTCTGATGGCTCGAGCGTCCATAACTCGAGCCATCAGGAAAGTGTTCAGTCTCCGGCGGTTGAAGGCAACGTGACTTGGACGGGTTGCGCTTGCGTCGCAAAGCGTTTCTGATCGCGCGAGAACAAAAGTGCGCCCAACGGCAGCAACGCCAAACATTTGAGGCTCGAGCCCGAATCCCGCAGCGTCTCGAGTGCACCGTGACCGGCGTGCAGTGAGAAGCGCACGTAATTTGCCAAAGACTTCAGGCGGGTCTTCCAGGGAAGCCGCTGCTTGGCCTGTGACAACTCGAGGTGATACAGCCGTGTGGCGGGCGCGGCCTTGATTTGCAACTCGAGGGCGCGGTTGGTCAATCCCTCCTCAAGGTATTCCTTGTAGGCGAAGGTTTCGTTGACATAGCGTTCCTGGTAGCGCTGTGCGATGCGGTTCCAGACGAGCGCCTCAGTCACCAAACCGCGCAAATTCTGGAATGGGAACGGGAATTCTCGCATCACATCGATACGCGACAGGCTGATCTTGTCGCCGTGAATGTGGTGCCTGTGCGTCAGGTCCACCGCGTTCGAGTCGAACGTGTCCTGTGGGAAGCGATCACCGATCACGCGCCCGTCCGGGTGGGCGCACAGGCCAACCACGCCGGAATAGTTCGTCTTGTTGGGAATGGTGTTCCAAAGCTCGAGCATCCGTTGGAGCGCGTTCGGGGCGAGCCAGTCGTCGCTGTCGAGGATGACCATGAATTCGCCCCGAGCCATGTCCACGCCGGGATTGATCGCGGTGTGCTTGCCACCGTTGGCTTTGTGCAGGTATTGGATCACGAACGGTGCGCTTTGCTGCCAAGCCTCGACGAGTTCTGCGGTGTTGTCGCTCGAGCCGTCATCGACGATCAGCCACTCAAAGTCCTTAAAACTTTGGGCTTTGAGGCTCTCAAAAACCCGTCCGAGCAGGTGGGCGCGGTTGTAGGTTGGCACGAACACGCTGATGGTTGGTGATTTCATGGCTTCACTTTCCTTTCGTTGCGACGACACCAGGCCGATTCTCGAGGGGGACCTGGAGGACACGGCTGACCTGTTGCGGGGTTGATGCGATCACCGTTCAATCATGAGCGTTGGTTGTATTGGGTGTGTATTGGTCTTTATGTGATGTCGTATTGGTAAAGCAATGTGTCTTTAACGCAGTTACTTCCCCTGTGGACACGATCTCAACCGCCCCCGGTTGATGCCAATCACGCATGATTTCCGTCGCTTTACATGTGTGAATCAGAACACCCAACGGCTCAGGCCGCCATCGAAAACATCACAACGTCTCGAGGTGATTGATGCCAGCGGACATTGCGAGTGAGTTCGATGACCCTCGAGCGCTCAGACCAGATCATTTTGACCCGTTGTGGTTCAAGTCGATTCTGGTCTCGTAAAATGTATTTGTGTCAATCTTTTTGCTCGAGTCCAGCAAGCATGGGATACCGTTTGCTCGGATTCTCCCACCTTTGAGAACTTCAGTCTCGCGGTTTGATCTTGACCAAATCCAACGTCAATTGCTCGACCGAAGCGTTGTCCTGAGCGGCAATATTGACATCGTAAAAATCGCGTTGCGCCCCAAGGTAAACGCCCATTGGTGTCGCCGCCAAGCCTGCCACGACCGGTTGGTAGCTCAAGGGATTCAAACCACCATCTGGAAGCGTAAAGGTGCTGGTCTTGGTCAAGTTGCCGCTCGAGTCGTAGCGCACCACCGGAGTCCAATTGAAAAACCCATCCTCGATGGGCAACCAGAAAACCTGCCCCGCGACCGTCGCCAGTCCAGCCGTGGACACCGGGCCGGGACGCGCATTCGGATTGCCGCCGTTGTACGGCGTGTATGCCAGCATCGGCAGTATCCGTGACCAGGTCACCTCACCGAGCGCGTTCAGGTTTGCCAGAAAAGCGTTTCGTCCGGCACCGCGCGGATTGGTTTCGCCACGCAAATTGCCACTCGAGCTACCCGCCACGAAAACTTGTGTGCCATCGCTGCTGATGTGGCTGGCCCGATCAAACTTCGGCGTGCCAAACAGTTTCGTCCAGGTTCGGGTTCCCTCGAGATCGTACTGGCTGACAAACGCATCCTCCGCCCCGGCGTTGCGTTCGCCGCGCAGTGCGCCCTCTGTGCCACCGACGATCCAGAGTTGATTGCCGTGAATGGTGATTCCGCCCGCCGTTTCGTTCTCGCTCGAGCCGAGCACGCGAGACCAACCGCCCTCGCCGTTCGCATCGAATTTGACGATGAACTGATCCCAGAGCCCGGCCACCGGTGAACCGTAGAACTCGCGGTTGGTGTAGCCGGTCACGTAGACGTTGCCGCTCGCGTCCGTGGTCACGCCGGTCGCGCCATCGTGACCGTCCGTACCGATCAGACGGCACCACAGGCGGTTGCCGTTGACATCAAACTTGGCCACAAATGCATCGCGGTCCCCGGCGTTTGGAATGCCGCTCAGGTTGCCATACGTGTACCCGACCATGAAGGCGTTTCCGGTAGCGTCCAGCGCCAATGCGGTCGCCTTGTCCTCGCTTTTGCTCGAGAATGTACTGGTCCAGGCGAGCGTGCCATCCGGCTTGAGGCGTGTGATGAGGGTCGAAACGGTTCGGTTTGGGATGCGTGGTTCACGGTCGCTGCCGACCGCAACCACACCCTCATTCGCATCGATGGCGACGGCGGCGGGTTCATCGAAGGTTTCGGGCAACCTCGAGACGACCCGCGAACCGGTCCAACCGAACGGCCCGGTGATGCCATCCAAAGGCCGCGGCGTCGGCGGTGCTTGAATTTGGCCATCGACCGCCGATTGATCGTATTGCGCCTGGTTTTTACTGTTGTCGCCAATCGTCGAATCTGCCGTGTCCTGCCCGAGCGGATCTACACTCCCACCGAGTGGTGTCGTATCACCGTTTGTTGAACCGCAGGCGACGAGCCATGCGATCCCGACCGCCAGAGCCAATAGGCGAAACGGATGCTGCAATGCCGAGACTCGAGGGAAATGGTGTTGCATCAATGGCTTTCGGCGCATTCAAGCAGCGATGGGTGAAGAATGGGCGTGAAGCGCATGACACCATTTGACCTGATAATGTTTAAAGTGAAGTAAAGGTAAACTTGCGAGACTCGACCTGCTGAAGCAACCATGTCCTCAAGGTAATCTTTGCCCGTATTGAGAATGTATTGGATGCGTTGCAGGCGAACGCAAAAGCCCTGCCTGTCATTCGCTTTCATCACCGAGGTTGAACATCATGAATGCCATTCTCGAACTGATTGTTGCCGGACAATATCAAATGGCCTGGGATACCTACCAGACGCTCGAGGCACCAACAGCGCTGGATGAACGTTGGGCCGGTTACTCGCTCGCCATCATCGGACGCGGTTTCGAGGCCCGAGACCTATCGCTTCAAGCCAGACGGCGCGGTTGCCTGGAGGCGGGCATTGAACTCTCTTTCACGCAGCAGGCCATCGGTGAATTGGCCCGCGCTCAGGAGGCACTCGAGCGGCTGGACCTCGCGTCGTGCAGCGGCTTGGACCGTGCCTTTGCCGAACGACAATCTGGCATGTTGGCGCTTGCGCAGGGCGATTACCGCAATGCCTTGAACGCCTTTGAACGCGCTTGGGTCAGTGCCCATGACGATGACGACGGCAGCGTTGCTTTGCCCGGAATCGCGCAGGCGTTGGCCTTCGTCTGCGCCCACCTCGGGTACGACGTGCGGGCCGATCACTACTACGGCATCGCCCTCGAGCGAGGCTCGGCGGCCATGCGTGGCAGCCTGTTGCTCGCCCGTGCCGCCAGTCGCATCAACCTCGACCTGATCGAAACCGCTGAGGCCGACCTGCTTGCGGCCCGCCCCTTGCTCGAGGGCGACGCTTACTCTCAGGCTTCACTTGAGCATCACACCGGGCTTCTGGCCGATGCCCGAGGCCAATGGCTCGAGGCCGTGAACCACTTCAAAAAGGCAGTCCAACTCGCCGAAACCGTTGGCAACACCGTCATCGCCTGCTCTGCCGAACTCGGCGCGGCCAGCGCGTTGCTGTCTGTGGGCGACCATCGCCGCGCCCGCATGCACCTGGACCGTGCAGCAAAACGTTGCGAAACCCCAAACGCACTCGCGGATCAGGCCATGCTCGAGGGTGAATACCACCTGCGCAGGCATCAGCCCGAACAGGCCGTCCCACACCTTGAAAGGGCGGCTCAGGCTTTGACGGAATTGCACGCCGAACGCAACGCGGCTCGGGCGCAACTCTGGCTCGCCGAGGCCCACCTCGTCCAACAAAACCCATGCGCCGCCGACAATGCACTCGAAGATGCCGCCACCATCTGGCGGGCGCTCGGGGCGGACACCATTCTGAGTGAACTGCGGGCGCTTCCGAACGTATTGCAGCATCTCAACAAAGATCCGAACCATCTGGCACGAGGATTGTACGATACCTTCCATCGTCAAACCCGAGTGCCTGCAATGCTGGCCCCTGCGCGACTGCACCTGTATTCTCTCGGCACTTCCCGTCTGGAATTGGATCGAACCACGGTTCGCCTCGAATTGCGCCGCGCACTCGAGGTGCTGGTCTACCTGCTGCGGGTCGCACAGGCACACCCTGAAGGCTCCAGCATTCAAAACGTCCTGAGGGACCTCTTCCCAGACGTGCCGCAACGTCAGGCACGGCTGTACTTTCATCAGGTTCGCTACGAACTCGAGAAAAAAATTCCCGGCCTGGGCGTGCCATACAACGCCACAAACCGCACCTATGCCCTGAGGTGTGACTTTGAGATCACCTGGGATGTCCTTGAGTTCGAGGCGGCCCTGGCCGAACAAAGCCCAGCCGGGGTCACTCGGGCCTTCAAACTGTACGGTGGAGGTCTGATGCCGAACGCCGAAGGTGAATGGCTCGAATCTGAACGCGCCACACTGAACGCGCACGCCCTGAAATCCGGTCTGGAATGGTGCAGAACTTGGTTTGAGCGCCAGCAATACGGACGTTGCGTGCAACTCGCCACCCGATTGCTCGAGATCGATCCGCTGGACGAAAGCCTGAACGAACACCTTGTGCGTGCCACCCGTGCACTCGAGGGCCGGGTCGCCGCTCGCCAGACCATCAAACGCCTGCGCCAACGCTTTGAAACCGAACTCGGAACGGTGCCGTTCACGCTTGAGTCGGACCAGTACGGTCTCGAGAAGCAGTAAGCACGGCGCGACCAAAGCGGGCTAAACTGAAAACAACAATGGCGGACGAGCCAAAAGTGATTCCCCTCGAGACTGCCGAGCCCCAAACCTCGGTTGGATTGAAGGCCATGCCTGAACCAGCTAAACCCGACGCTCGAGGCACCACACTCGGGGCGCGTTTCGTGCTGCGCGAACCGCTCGGAGAGGGCGGCATGGCGGTGGTTTGGCGGGCATTCGATTCGCACCTGAAGCGTGACGTGGCACTGAAGCTGCTGCACGAACACGTCCTGCCGGTGGACCGAGAACGCTTCGGGCGTGAGATTCGCACGCTCGCCCGGCTCTCGCATCCCGGAGTGATCACGATCTTTGACCTCGGCGGCGACGGCAACCGAACCTTCTTCACGATGGAACTGCTCGAGGGCGGCCCAATCTCTAACCTCGGCCCGATTGAGGACACACCCGAAGACCTCGAGCGTTTCTTGCAGGTTGGAATCTCGGCGGCACGAGCTTTGGCGTACATTCACTTTCAAGGCATGGTGCATCGAGATTTGACACCACGAAACATTTTGCTCGATGCGAACTTCTCACCCCGAATCATGGATTTTGGCCTGGTCTACGTTTCGGATGCGACCCGAGACTTGACCCGCACCGGCTACACTGCCGGAACCCCGCAGTACATGGCCCCAGAACAGGCTCGAGGTGGCGCTGTCGGGGCCGCAAGTGATGTCTACGCCTTCGGTGCGGTCCTGTACCGAACGGCATCAGGACGTGCCCCATTCGAGGCAGACAACGATCAAGGCATTTTGTATCAACACGTCTACGAGAAAGCCCCAAGCCTCGAGTCATTGAATCCTGCCGTGCCGCGTGCCTTGAGCGAAACCATCGCCGAATTCCTCGAAAAAAAATCTGCTGACCGTCCAAGCGATGCCGCCCTGACGCTCGAAGGGGCGCTCGAGGATGTCCGCCGCCTGCACATTCCGGGTCAGCATCGCGGCGGTCGCGCCCGCGCCGGAGCCTACCCGCACGGCCCAAACAAACCAGGCAAACTCGAGTTGGTCTGGGAGGCGCAACTGCCCGGAGAGGTTGCATGGCCCGCCGCAATCACCGCGAATCGGGATGTGCTTGCGGTCGGCACGCGCAACGGAAACCTGTGCCTGCTCGAGATCGGTTCCGGCATCCGTTACGCCGACCTGCCCGCCGGAGATGAGGTTACTGCGCCCGCCGCGTTTGACGGTGAAACGGTTGCCTACGCCGCCTGGGATGGACTTGTGCGATTGGTCGATTGGCGAACCGGCGTGACCCGCTGGACGCACAAGACAAGAAGCGAAATCACCGCCGCCCCGACCCGCTGGGCAGACCACTGGCTGATCGCCTCCCGAGACGGTCACCTGCACGCCTTGTCACAAACCGGCAAGCTCGAGTGGGCCTACCGTGCCGGGAGCCCCATCGCGGGTAGCCCCGCCCTCTGGGGTGGCCTGTGCTTCGTCGCCGACGAGGAGGGCTGGATTCACGCCCTCGAACCTCGTGCTGGAAAACTGGCCTGGAAGGTCAAATTGGGCAGCGTCCATGCCTCGCTTGCGGTTGCACGACACCCTCGAGTTCCAACCGATGCCATCCTGATCGCACCGACCTGGACCGGCGAGGTTCATGCGTTACACCTCACACCTGGCGAGCACGGCCTGCGCCCACACGACGAACCACTCTGGACCTATGACCTTGAGGGTGAAGTCTGGTCCAGCCCAGCGCTGCTCGGACCTGCGCTGGTCGGATCGGGACAGGGCAGCATCGGCAGCAGCGTGATTCTGGGTTCATGGTCCAACACCATCCTGTCCCTCAACCTCGAGACGGGCGACGACCGTTGGAGCCTTAAAATGCAGGACCGCGTGACTGGCTCTCCGATCACCTCCAAAGGCACGGTTTATGTGACCTCAGAGGCCGGTGAGATCGTCGCTGTTCGAGCCAATGACGGATTTGAGCTCTGGCGAGACGAGATCGGTGTCAGCATTCAGGGCACGCCACTCGCAGTCGATGGCCGATTAATCGTGGCGAGTTTGGATGGTCGGATTCGCAGTTACCGATAGGTCAAAACTCGAGTCGCTACGGCCTGAAATCTGCTCCAACACGCACCGTCAAATCTGCGCCAGCCACGCCATCGCTCGAGACCAACGCTTCACCCAAGCCGAGGGCTTCACGGACCACCAAGGCTTCTGGCAGGCTCGAGCCTTGAATCACGGTCTTTTGTGGATCGCCAGTCGTGACGTTGGAAATCCAAACGTTTTTGAAGCCTTGAGACCACAGTTTTTCACGGGTGGCACGGGCCAAACCGGGAATGCGCGTGGCATTCAAAACCGCAACGCTCAAACCGTGGGCATCGCGCACGGCGGCTCGGGCCTTGCTCTGCAAATGCTGTCTGACCATGCCACGAATCTCGCCCGAATTTGGAACCCAATACGACACGTTGTACAACAAGCCGAAATCTCCGGGCAACATCAACGTGTCCGTCCGAGGTCTCGAGGCCAGAAATCCGAGCGTCGCTCCCGCCTGATCTCGAGTCAAGTTCGTGCGTGTGTTGCGTTCAATCACCGCAACGATTGCCGGAATTTTCAACAACGTTGCAGGTTCACGCAGCTTCTCGAGCAACGCCCGATAAAAACCCTGCTGACGTTTGACGCGCCCAATGTCGCCCAAATTGTCATGGCGAAAACGCAAGAAACCCTCGAGTTGCGTGCCGGTCAAATGCTGGAGTCCAGGCTTGAGGTCAATGAACAATTTCGCCGCCGTGTCCGTGTACTGCATCCGTTGCGGCACGTTCAGGTCAATCCCACCGAGCGCATCAACCAGTTCCCGAGCACCATCCAAGGACACCAACAAATACCCATCAATCGGCACATCCAACAACCTCGAGACAGCATCGGTCATGCCTTGAGGGCCGTAAATCGGCAGCGCAGCATTGATCTTGTCGCGGCTGGTGAATCCCGGCGTGTACTTCGTGTCCCGAGGCACGTTCAAGAGTTTCAGCGCCCCCTGTTCCGGGTTGAGTTGCGCCACGATCATCGTGTCGGTCAGGCCGGTGAAGTCCTCTTTGGCGCGTTGATGGTAGCCGGAATAATTGTGACTCACGCCCGCGATGAGAATTGTGACTGGCGCTTTTGGCGCAATTGGCAGCGCCGCAAACCTCGAGATGAACGGCAGTGCGGGCGCGAGGAAGACGGCGAAGCCAGCGATCAGCAGTAGCAAAACGATCCCACCGAGACTGCGTTTCACGCCACGTCTCGGCGCTCGAGTGCGCCCAGAGGGAGCAGTGTTCAGTTTTTTGCGGCCCAAAGTCGTCATTGTCCACATCTTAGCCCGAGTTCAATGTGAGGTGACACACGTGAACCTCAACGAATGCTCATTCACAACTCGAGGATTTACAGGCGACCTGCCTCAATGATGCTCGAGAGAAAAGCCCGAGTCCGGTCCTTCTGCGGATCGCCAAAGATTTGTTCCGGCGGTCCTTCCTCATGCACCACCCCTTCGTACAGAAAGCAAACCTTGCTCGAGACTTCCTTGGCAAAACCCATCTCGTGCGTGGCGAGCAGCATCGTCATGCCGTCACGGGCCAGATCGCGCACGATGTTCAAGACTTCCGAAACCAATTCTGGATCAAGTGCGCTCGTGATCTCGTCGAGCAACATCACGACCGGCTGCATCGCCAACGCCCGCACAATCGCCACGCGCTGCTGCTGACCACCCGAAAGTTGATCCGGAAACGCCAACGCTTTTTGCTCGAGCTTGATCTGTTTGAGAAGCGTCATCGCCCGATCTTCGGCCTCGGCTTTGGAAAGCCCAAGCACCTGAATTGGTGCGAGCGTGATGTTCTGCATGACGCTCATGTGTGGAAAGAGATTGAAGGATTGAAAGACAATCCCGACATCTCGGCGGAGCGCGTTCACATCCACACCAGGACCCGTGATCCGATCATCGTTCAAACGAATCTCGCCATCAGAGATCGTCTCGAGGCCATTGATGCACCGCAACAGCGTGCTTTTGCCGCAACCGGAAGGCCCGATCAGACAGACGACCTGATGCTCGTTGACGTGTAAATTCACGCCACGCAAAACGGGGTTCGAGCCAAAGGATTTGAAGGCATTGTTGATCTCGAGGAAAGCCATGAAAACTCCAGAAGAAAGAGAAAAAAGGAAAGTAAAAACTCGAGGTACAAAAACTGTTTTCTGGTTTATCGATTTCGAGCCGAACTTAAACTCATGACTCAAAACTACCTGCTGGTTCTTTTCTGTTCTTTCTCGAGCAGTCGATCCACCCAACGGGTTTGCGGAATCGTGATGAGCACGAACAGGAACGCAACGATGGCGACTGGTGAAAGACTGAAACGGTTGCTGGCGATGATCTTCGCCTGATTGAAGGCATCAATCGCGCCGATGACATTCACAAGTGCGGTGTCTTTTTGCAGGCCGATAAAGTCATTCAACAGTGGCGGAATGATTCGGCGAATGGCTTGCGGCACGATCACAAAACGCATCGTCTGACCGAAACTCAGGCCCAAAGAACGGGCGGCAGCGAATTGGCTGGGGTGAATGCTCTCAATTCCTGCACGGTAAACCTCGGCGACATAAGCACCATAGGTCAAAGTCAGGGCGATCACGGCCCAAGCGGTGCTGAAATCCGTAAAATTGTATTGGTCCCGAAAGTAATTCTCGAGCGGTGAGGTGATGCCTGTCAACGGCAATCCGAACCCGATCAGGTAGATCGTGATGATGCTTGGCAGGCCACGAAAAACATCGGTGTAAGCGGTGGCCAACATCCGAATCGGCTTGCCTGCCTCGCCCGGAATCAAACGGGCAATGGCGATCACGAGGCCCCAAATCAGAATCAGGACTTCGGCAATCGTGAAAATCAAAATGTTTTTCAGGAAGGCTTGCGCGACCAAAACCAACGGGCTCGAGGTGAATGCTTCACCGCCCCAGGACTTCGGCAAAATGATGCCGAGGTTGAAGAATGTTCTGCCCACCGCGAGGTCGTTGACAACCATGAACAACGAAAGCGTGAACAGGATTGATCCCGCGAACGAGTAACCCATCGTGGACCATGACGCACTTCTCGACGCTGCGTTCGCAACTCGAGCCTCGATCAGTTGTTCATTGCGTGTGGCTCGGCTCGAGCGTGTGGCCTGTGTGATGCCCTGCCAGACGAAACGCAGCAGCAACAGCGGCACGAGCGCCACGATTCCAAGGCCGACATCGACCACCGAGCCGTGCGTTTTCGTGACGATAAATGCGCCTCGAACTTGCAACAAGACGTACCAGGCATATAAGATCAGCAACGCGCTGACAACCGCCGCCAGCAACGCCAGCGGCAACGCATCTTTGGGAATGGACGGAGCGCGACCTCGAGAGGAACGCGCTCCATTGTTTGAGACTGGATTCACTCAGGCAACCGATCTGAACTTCAGAGTTTGAAGACGGGCACTTCGCTCGGATCGCCACCGAAGTATTCTTTGGCGAGCTTCTTAACCGTGCCATCCTTGATCAAGGCTTTCAGGATTGAGTCGATCTTGGCGCGGTTCTTGCTGTTTTTCGGAAACAATGCGCCATATGTTTCGCCGGTCTTGAATTGACCCACAACCTCGAGCGCACCTTCAGTGGTTTTTGCCTGCCCGAGCACAATTGCGGTGTCGGTCATGGCGGCATCGATCTGACCAGCCTGAAGCGCGGTGAACATGCTCGGCGTGTCCGGGAAGACTTTCAAATTCTTGGGCTTTAAGGAATTCTGCGCGAAGTATTCACCGGTCGTGCCCTGTTGTACACCAACGGTTGCGGCCTTGATGCTCGTGCCATCAATCTTCGCGCCCTTCTTGACCAGCACACCGACATCCGAGAAGAAGTACGGCGTGCTGAAATCCACGACCTTCTTGCGTTCATCGGTGATCGAAATTTGCGAGAGTGCCAAATCGAAATCCTTGGTTTGACCAGCGACCAGCGCATCCCAGGCGACGTTCTTGACCACGACCTTCTCGAGACCGGCACGGTAAGCAATGTTCGCCGCCAAGCAATACTCGAGGCCGCTCTTGATGGTTTCTGGCGTGTCGCCGTTGTAGAAGATTGGCGCGGGCAGGTTGACTTCAACCGTCAACTGGCCTTTGAGCGCGGGTGTGAATTTGTTGCTGCCCATCTTGCCTTCAATCTTGCAATCACCGTACTTGCCCATGCTCTGCGCGTCGGTGACAAGGGTTGCGCCCAAAGCCACGACACCCAATGCCGCTCCTGCCAACAGTAATTTCTTCATGTCCGCCTCCATTGGGCCGAAATTGCTCGGCTCGAGTCACAATACCGATTCGTGGCGTGCCGAACAACTGACCGCCTCTCAAACTTTCTCGAGCGCTTCGGCGAGCAGTCTGTGAAAATGGTGAACGCCCATCTCGCGTTTCGGGCTGTAACGGCCACGGTTGTAAAAACGTGATTTCACACCGCGCTGCACCGCCTCGACGATCACTTCATCCTCGCGTTCGACCCGATCCAACCTTGCGCCCGCGCCTCGACCGTACTTTTTGGGGTCCCAAACGTATTGCAAGAACGACACTCGAGAACGTTCTGGCCCGAGTGGACGCACAACATTGATCGACACGCCCCACGGGTAGAAATTCCACATCGTGTTTGGGAAAACCCAGTAGTAATACGCGGCGATGCGCTTGCCGAAATCGGGGCTTTCGGGCGGCAAGTCGAACACGAGGTCATCGGTGCTGGCTGGCGCGAGTTGAAGGTTGGCGTGCGCGTGCAATTCGCTCGAGTAATTCTCGTAATCGATCAAAGAATTCAGGCCCGCGTGAACGAACGGGATGTGGAAACCCTCGAGATAATTGTCGCAGTAGAGCGCCCAATTCGCTTGGATCAAATAATCTCGAGCGTAATCAGGTTCAAACGCAAAATCTTGCAGGGGCAGCCAACCCAGGCGTTCGGTGATCGGGCGCATGACTTCCTCGAAAGGCACGCTCGGGTTCAGGCTTGAGAAGAGAAATTTGTTGTTGCCCCAGGTTGCAAACGGCACCTTGGCGAGGTTGTCACGTTCACTCGGGAAGTTGTGAACGCCCTCAAATTCTGGCATCGCTTGAAAGCAACCGTCCAGCCCGAATCGCCGACCGTGATAGCGACAACGCAAAAAGCGATCTCCCATCCCGCCCGATTCGGCGACGGTCATGCTGCGGTGCGTGCAAACGTTCGAGAGCACGTGAAGTTCGTCATCAAAATCTCGGGTGGCAAGCAAAGGCTCGTCCAAGCAACCCTCGAGCATGGTGAATGGATGCACGGTTCCGGGCGCTTTGAGGTGATCGGTGTCGCCGATGTACTGCCAGCTTCGAGCGAAGACTTTTTCTTTACACAATTCGTAGGAGGCCGGATCGGTGTAGAAACTCGAGGGCAGCGTTGAGGCCGCCTCGATCTGGTTTTCAATCTTGAATTTGGACATGCCGGATTCGGACATAAGGGTACTCCGTTCGTGAATGTGGGCAAAATGTTCGGCTCGAGTTTTATCGAACCGATGATCGCGCCACAAAACCGTTCGGCAGCAAATGCAAATTCCAGCATTCGTGACGGCCAATTGTGGTCTGAAGGGTGCGGGCCAGCAACTCGAGTTTTGTGGATTTCATACGCACCTCCGTTACCAACAGCATACCGGCTCGAGGCCCACTGTTTTCAATCTGCAATTCTCATCGTTCGCTGGCAGAGTACGAACGTGAAGTTTCGCCTGATCTCGAGTTCTGTTGTGCTGGCCTGCGTGGTTGCGATGACCGCGCAGGCGCGACCGAGCGATGAGCCAGCACAACGAATCAAAGTTGTTCCAGTCTCGAGCGCGATTGGGTTGATTCCGCTCGACTCGAGGCCCGCCACATCGTTGCTTCCCGTTCGGATTGCTGCGGTTGGTGGTCTCGAGGTTGTGTCGCCCCCGCAGAAATTATTGGGCGATGCCAAACGCGGTGCTGATCTCGAGGCAATACGTGATTGGCTGTGGATGTCGAACCCTCGAGCCTTGGTGGTGTCGCTCGATGCGCTGGCTTACGGTGGCTTGGTTCAATCACGCAGCAGCGCGATCTCGAGTCAGGAGGCTTGGGACCGGCTTTGGATGCTTCGACTTTGGAGGGTGGTCACGAAACGCCCAATCTTTGCCTCGATCACGATTCCTCGAGCACCCGATGCAAAAGATCGACCACGCAATTTGGACGTGATTCGCAAAGCAATTCAGTGGGCCGAAGATGGCACGCTCGAGCGGCTGTACGTGACTTGGGACGACGCGTTGCCCGGATCGCCCGCCCCGGCTGAAGGTGCAAAAATCGCGGCGGAAGTTGAGGCTCGAGGTTTGAAAAACGTGCTCGTCTATCCTGGTGCGGACGAAGTGACCGGCAGCTTGATCTCGAGTTTTGCGCTGCAAGAACGCCAGGTGAAACCAAAAGTTCGGCTCGAGTTTAGCGATCCGAATGGACGCATGAACATCATCAAGTATGACGGGCTGCCGCTCGAGAAAAGCGCCGAACGTCAAGCGAACGCCGCTGGGCTCGAGGTTGTCTCTGATGGCTCTGAGGCGTTCACGCTCTACATTTACAACGGGGGAGACCTGCGAGCCGCTGCCGTGCGCCTGAGCGTGCTTCAGCGCCGTGCTCCGACCGCCTTGGTCGATGTTGCTAACGTCAACAAGGCCAGTTCGCCGCTGGTCAATGACATTGTGGTGCTCGAGCGGTTCATGAGACTCTGGGCGTTCGCGGCTTGGGGCACTCCGGGGAACAACCTTGGCACGGCGTTTGCTCAGGCGGGAATGCGGTCAACGAGGCCCGAATCTGCTGCGTCGCTCGAGTTGCTGGTTCACCAATACCTGAATGATTTCGTCTACTCGAGCCTGGTGCGCGACGCGATCCGCAAACGCTGGCAAGAATCCGAATTTGGTTCCGAGCAGGTTCAGGCCGACCTGCTCGAGCGGGTTAGGGCATTGTTCGTCTCAAGCCGACTCTCGAGCAAAGATTGTTACCAGATCGCCGATGCGAAATTTCCCTGGAACCGTTCGTTCGAGGTGCAAATCGACCTGGAAGTGAAAACGGATGGCGCTCAAGATTGCGTCTCGAGTACTACCCGCTGAATTTCGGGGCGATCAGGCTTTTTTCGGAGCCTCAACTTCAACAGTCACAGGTGATGTGGCGACGCTCGTCTGCTCGGCGCTCGAGACTTCCGAGTGAACCACTGGCTCGACGAGATCGTGCTTGGCCTCAACATCCACGGTTGCTGTCATGGTGTTGCTGCCATTTGAGCGCCAAGATTCGTTGGATTCTGGGGCTTTGGGGCGCAATTGTGAAACCGCAAAGTAAACGATGCCCGCAATCACCGCGACCGGCACGATGAACTTCAAGAGCGCAATCAGCAAGCCTGCGATGCCCAGGAACAGCCCGCCCAGACCACGCATGACCCAACCGAGCACGAACAATCCGAGAATGCCGCCTATCGCGGCGACCAGCACTTTAACGACCAACTCGAGGGATTTATTGATGTCACTCATGAAGGGATTCTACCCACAATTTTGGTGAGAGGTTGGGCACGATCACACTTCTTCGGCACACTTCAATAACTCGGAACCGCTCGAGGACTCGCACCGTATCACTTCTCGAGACTTGCAGCGCACTGCTTTCGCTTCCCAAGCGTTAGCCACCCACGATTTGTGCTGTTGCTTCGTCGGACACTGTGAAAATCTGCGAGAGAAATTCGATTGACTCGTCTACAGTAGGTCATTGCTCGAGAAGGCTCGAGTCGGAGGATGAATGAACCGAACCGGTAAAACACAATTGATCGTTGCACTCGGCCTGATGGCCCTGCCGAGCATGGCTGGAGCCCAGTCGCTCGCCAAGTACGCCCCTCCCGGTGCGTTGTTCGCAGTGGAACTCGCCGATTTGCAGGGCGCGAAAAAGACCGCGAACGCCTTCGTGACGCAATATGAGGCCCTTGATTTGGTCGGCACGCTGCTCGAGGCTCAGAATGTTCCGGCCAAAGAATTGGCGATGACCAAAGAATTACTCGGTGACTTTGCTTCGCTCGTGGATCGGGAAGGTCTGGTGGCGATTTACGTCAACCCACAAACGCTCGAGCCGGACGTACTCTTGGCCGCCCGTCCGAACACCAATGCGAACGCTCGGGTCAAGAAAATGCTCGACGATGCACTCCTGAACGCCCGTAAAAGTGGCTCGAAAGTCAGTATTGGCAAGGCTGGCGGCTTCCCGATGTACACGATCAAACCGCGTTCTGGCGACTTCCCAATGAGCATGGGCTACCAGGGCGGCATCGCCTTTGCCGGAATCGGCATGAATTCCGTCGGCAGCTTTTTAAAGCGCGTCGGTGGTCTGGCCCAACCCGGACTGGCAAGCTCGAGCCTGTACAAAAGTGCCCTCGAGCCGCTCGGTGGCGGCAACATTCGTGTTTATGCGGATCTGGGTCAACTCGCGGGCCTCGCCAAAGCTGGTGTGCAACGCGCCGACCTGAACGAGAACGAGGCGATCAAACTCCAACCGATCCTCTCGGCATTGACCACGCTTGGACGTTACGGCTCAAACTTTCGGGTTTCTCCGGGCGGTCTCGAATCCTCGAGCCTGTTCGCGCCAGACATCCGTGGCGGCGACGCGATGCTCTACAAGCTCTTGACCAGTTCGCCAGACGTGACCTTAAAGGCCGCTAGCGTCGTGCCCGCGAACGTCATCAGCTTCTCGACCTCAAAAGTCGATGCGAACGGCTGGTACGAATACTTCTCCAAGCTGGCCGACACGACCAAACTCAACCCCGGCGGGCTGGACCCACTGATCGCCAAGGAACTCGGGCTGGATTTCAAAACCGTGGGCCTGTCCTGGTTGACCGGAGAGTTCGCCACCGCAAGCTTTGAAACAAAGTCCAAACCGAACGCTTCAAACGCCGTCAGCGTTCTTGGAGATGCCGTGACCTACATCGGCACGACCGATGAGGCGTTGGCGCGACAGGCGCTCGAGGCGACCATCCCGCGCCTCGTGGACCTTGGCAACAAACTCGCGCAGCAGGAAAAGACCTTCTCGAGTGCGACCTCGAAAGCGATGATCTCGGGTGTTCAGGTCACCCGTTACCCGGTCGCTCAGGGTGTCGCCCTCGTCAGTGCCATCCAAAACGGCTACCTGATGATCGCCACCAGCGACGACGCGATGATCAAAGCCCTCGGCACTGGCCCACGCCTCGCCGACAGCGCCACGTATAAGACAGCCGTCGCCAAAGTGCCCACCGATGCCTCGAGCTTTGGCTACAACGACGTTCCGGCCACGATCCGCTCGAGTCTTGCCACCGTTGATGAGGCATTGGACGGGGCGCTCGCGCTTGGCATGGACATCAAACCGAGCGCCGCGAAGAAACTCGCTGCGAAACTCAAAAAACTCCTGAACTTCACGCTCGAGCGTGTCGGACCGGTCGTCAACTGGACGATCACTGGACCGCAAGGTTCTCGAGCACGGAGCTTTCAACCTGTGAAGTTCTGAAGCTTGAAATGATCCTCGCTTCGAGGGCGAACTCCATGTTCGCCCTCCGCCAGAACCGCCAATGGAACCTACACAACTCGAGCCAGTTTGGTGAAACACACCTTCAGAACGTACACTCAGCACCGCAGGCTCGAATTCTGGGCTTGCGGTTTCTCATTGCCGCTGAACGACTCGAGATTGGGATCACCTCTTCGTTCTCTTTTCGCCCCACGTGCTTCGCACGATCTACACGTAATCCCTGAAGGTATTTATGCACAAAATAGCCATTGTTGGCCGACCCAATGTCGGAAAGTCCAGCCTTTTTAACCGTTTGGTCGGCAAACGTGCCGCCGTTGTTGCCGATGAACCCGGCGTGACCCGAGATGTCAAAGAAGAAATGATGCTCTTTGAAAACCATCGAATCCTGATGATGGACACCGGTGGTCTCTGGAGCGGTGACGAGTGGGAGACGAAAATCCTCGAGAAAGCGGAAATGGCGATCCATGATGCGCAGGTGGTCCTGTTTGCCGTCGATGCCCGCAGTGAACTCTCGAGCGCCGATTATGAGATCGCCGATTGGTTGCGTCGTCTCGGTAAACCGGTGATTCTGGTCGCCACGAAGGTTGATGCCACCAAGCACGAGGCCGAAATGACCGATTTGTACGCCCTTGGCTTCGGCGATCCGATGCCCTCGAGTGCCGAACATGCCCGTGGCTTGGACGAAATCATGGAACGCGCCCTCGAGATCCTGCCGGAAGACACCGAGGATGTCGC
This sequence comes from Deinococcales bacterium, assembly GCA_031418155.1. Classification (GTDB taxonomy): domain Bacteria; phylum Deinococcota; class Deinococci; order Deinococcales; family JAAFIG01; genus JANOWZ01. Next base: position 11,305 of record JANOWZ010000680.1, on the reverse strand, counting down.
GCTGGTCGCGCCGATCCGTGTGGCCCTCGTCGGACGGCCCAACGTCGGCAAGTCAAGCCTGTTGAACGCCATCACCGGTTCCGACCGCGTGATCGTCTCCGAGGTTGCAGGCACGACCCGAGACAGCATCGACATCGAATTCGATTACGCCGGAACGCGCTTCGTGCTGGTAGATACGGCAGGTATTCGCAACCGACCGATTGACAACATCGAACTGTACTCGCAGTTTCGCAGCGAACGGGCGATCAAAACCTCCGACGTGATCCTGCTGGTGATTGACCCTTACGAATTGGGCGATCACGAGGTCAAGCTCGCCAATCAAGCTTACGAATCGGGCCGACCGGTGATCATCATCGTCAACAAATGGGACCTCGTCCCAGAGGAAGACCTCGAGCGCCGCGAGAAGGACATCAACCACCGCCTGCACCACCTCGAGTTCGCGCCACGGGTGTACACGAGTGCGATCAACGACTACGGTATTCACGATTTGCTGGCCGAATGCACCAAGCTCTACACGCTTTGGCAGACCCGCGTGCCGACCTCGGACCTCAACCGTTGGCTCGAGGTTTGGCAGATGCGTCAGCAAACCCCGAACTTCAAGGGCAAGTCTTTGAAGATGCTGTTCGCAACCCAAGCCGAGACCGCACCGCCGACCTTCGTGATTTTCTGCAACCGCCAAGATTATGTCACCCGGGCCTACGAGAATTTCTTGAAGAACCGAATCCGCGAGGACATCGGTCTCGAGGGTATTCCAGTTCGTTTGGTTTGGCGCGAGCGTGGTTCGTACAAGAAGGGCGCATCGGTTGGCAAGGAAGAAGAGATCCCATTGGCCGGAGAGCGCGGCGTGAATGTCGAGGCTCGAGCCCAAGCGAAGCAAGTTTCGCAATCGCCATCGCAACGCCGTTCAGAACAGGTCACGCAACAACGCAAGGTACAAGGCAAACGTGGCGGTAAACGCCGCGTGTAAACGAATTTGAGGTTCAAAAAGTCCAGCCTCGAGCAATTGGAGGCTGGACTTTTCTTTTGGGTAGGGTTTTAAGATTTCAAGATGGTGTCGATCAAACTCAACTCTTCACCCGAGAACTCGAGCTTGTTCAACGCGCCGACCGCATCATCCACTTGTGCTGGACGGCTTGCACCGATCAAAGCAGTGGTGACTTCCGGGTGGCGCAAAACCCAGGCGAGTGCCATCTGCGCCAAGGTTTGACCTCGAGACAGCGCGAGGTCGTTTAACGTTTTGGTCTTCGCGAGTACTGCATCCGTGAGGTTTTTGGGCTGCAAGAACTTGTTTCCTTCGGTCCTTCCGGCCCGAGAATCTTCTGGGATTCCCTTCAAGTATTTGTCGGTCAGCAAACCCTGCGCGAGCGGCGAGAACGGAATGCAGCCGATTCCTTCGTCGCGCAAAACCTCTAGCAATTCGGCTTCGATCCAACGGTTGAACATGTTGAAGACCGGCTGGTGAATCAAGCATGGCGTGCCCAAGGATTTCAGAATCCGGGAAGCCTCGAGCGTGTCCTTCGCCGAGTAGTTCGAGATGCCGACGTACAACGCCTTGCCGCTGCGCACAATCGAATCGAGCGCTCCCATCGTCTCCTCGAGCGGCGTTTCTGGATCGGGCCGGTGCGAGTAAAAAATGTCAACATACTCGAGGCCCATGCGTTTCAGGCTTTGATCGCAACTGGCAATCAAGTGTTTGCGTGTGCCCCATTCGCCGTGAGGTCCGGGCCACATGTCGTACCCGGCCTTGCTCGAGATGATCAACTCGTCACGATATGGCCTGAAGTCCAGCGCGAGAATCCGACCGAAGTTTTCCTCAGCGCTGCCTGCTGGCGGACCGTAATTGTTTGCCAAATCGAAATGAATGATGCCCAAATCGAACGCCCGCCGTAACGTGGCGCGACCAGTCTCGAGCCGATCCAAACCGCCGAAATTGTGCCACAATCCGAGCGAGATTCTGGGGAGTTTCAGGCCGTTCTTGCCCGAGCGTTTGTAGTGCATGGTCTCGTATCGATTGGCTGCTGCGATGTACATGATTCGTAGGTTGACACGATCCTCGAGCCAACGCAAATGCTCAGGTTTGGGTTCCGCGTGTGTACACGGTTACAATCGTGCATGTCAGAACCTAAACGCATCGTTAGCGTCTCGCTCGGCTCGAGCAAACGCAACGCATCGGCGCAATACGATGTGCTCGATCAGACCTTCCTGATTGAACGCATTGGCACGGACGGTTCGATGAAGAAGATGGCGGAATTGTTCCGCAGTTTGGATGGGAAAGTCGATGCGTTCGGGCTTGGTGGGACCGACCTGTATTTCAAATCGGGCGAGAAAACCTTCAGTTTCCGTGACATCAAGGCACTCGTGACCGACAATGTGAAGTCCACCGTGGTTCTCGACGGTTCCGGCCTGAAGCACACCCTCGAGCGTCAGGCGGTGTTGCAACTCGAGCCTCTGATCGGTTGGAGGGGCCGTAAGACCCTGATGGTTTCGGCGGTGGACCGTTACGGCATGGCGGAAGCGTTGGACGAGTCGGGCGCGGACCTCAACTGTGGCGATCTGATCTTCGGAATTGGCGTACCGATTGACCTCAAAGGTATTCAAGCCTTGCGCACCTTTGCCAACATCCTCATGCCGGTACTGACGCAGTTGCCATTCACCTGGTTTTACCCGACCGGCGACAAGCAAGAAAGTTTCGTGCGTGATTGGCGCGTCAAATACTACGAATGGGCCGACGTAATCGCTGGGGATTTCTTGTACATCAACCGTTTTCGCCCAGAAAGGCTCGAGGGTAAAACCATCTTGACGAACACGATTACGGAATCTGACGTGACCGCGTTGCGGGCGAGTGGCCTGAAACGCCTGATTACCACCACGCCAAAAATCAATGGACGCAACTTCGCCACGAACGTCATGGAGGCGTTCTTTGTGGTTGCCAGTGGCAAGAAACGCCCGTTGACAAGCGATGAACTGCTGGCATTCATCAAACTGATCGACCTCAAACCCGAGGTCTACGATCTGCAAGCCGGGTTGGGGTAGGCTCAGAATGCACGCACGCTCGAGCCTGTTCACGATTTTTGGCGAATTTGTTCACCCTCGTGGGGACATCGCCTGGGTTGGCACCATCATCACCTGGATGAATGCGCTGGGCTTCAGCGAGCCCGCCGTGCGTGCCGCCGTGTCACGCAGCATGAAGGTCGGTTGGCTCGAGGTCGAGAAGCAGGGTCGCAAATCGTATTACGCCTTAACGCCAGCGGTTCGTTGGCGTGTGCATCAGGCGCTCGGACGGTTGTACAAGCCGCTGGATGCCACCTGGGATGGCAAGTGGCGTGTACTTGTCTACACCATCCCTGAGGAGCGCCGCACCGACCGTGACCGCTACCGCAAGGAACTATCCGTGCTCGGATTCGGCGCGTTTCAACCTGGGGTTTGGGTTTCACCGAACGACCTGGCGAGTTCCGCCCTCGAGCTTTCCAAGGCCCACAACCTCGAGACGCTGGTTGAAATCTTCGAGGCGGATCGAGTTTCAGCCTTACCAGATTTGGAATTGGTGGCTCGAGCCTGGGACATCGACGGCATCAATGCCCGTTACGCCATATTCCTCGAGCAATTCCGGCCCGAACCCAAACCTCACGATGAAGCCGAAGCCTTTCGGGAGTACGTCAGTGTGCTTCACGAGTACCGCAAGTTCTTGTTTCTCGATCCCGGATTGCCGTTGGTCTTGCAACCCAAAGGCTTCCTGGCACTCGAGGCGGCAGAATTGTTCCGGTCACGTAAGGCACACCTTGCGCCATTGGTGAACGCTTATGTTGAACAAACGTTTGAAGCGTTACCCGTTCAGTAAGCTCGAGCCTCAAATCCTGGGCAGCAAACCGATCATTGCACGCATCCTCGAGAGGTCCACCTCGTCACGGGTGATGTCCATGATGACTTCATCGTAACGTTCGCCACCGACAAGCATTCGCCCGCGTAGGCGACCTGCCTCACGGAAGCCAGCCTTTTCGTAAGCGCGGCGGCCTCGAGCGTTAAAATCAACGTACTCGAGTTTGATGTGGTGCAGGTTGCAGAAGAACATGCCGTACTCGACAAGAAGGCGCGTTGCTTCAGTCCCAAAACCCTTGTTCCAGTAGGCCGGATCGGTGATCGCCATGAACAGGGTGGCCGCGTTGTTGACCTTAATCTCAAACAGCGCACATGAGCCAATCAGCCGCCGTGTGGACCGCTCGAGGATAGCGAAGACCACCCGATCCGGTCGAGATTTGACCGCCCCATCGAACCAGTCTTGTTCGTCTTTGAGCGTGGCAACAAACCCGAAGTTAATGTAGGTCGTCAACTCGAGGTTTTGATACCAGTGAGTGAACTGCGCCACGTCTTCCTGGATCAGCACGGCGAGGGCCACTTTTTCGCCCTCGAGTACGAACGCGCGTTCACTCACGACACGACCGTACCATTGCCCTCGAGCGCCGCCGTGACTGGTTTCCCGGCCCGAGCATCACCGAAGATCACTCGTTTAACGCCACCTTGCACAGCCTCGGCAGCACCGAGGACTTTCTTCTTCATCCGATCCTGGGCGAATTCGAGGTAGCTTTCGACATCGTTGGCGGGAATGGTTTTGATCAGGCTGGATTCGTCTGGGAAGGCTCGCAGCAATCCGGGCACGTTCGAGAGGAGCAGTAGCGCATCGGCTTTCAACGCGACCGCAACGGCAGCCGCAGCCCGGTCGCCATCGACATTGACCGCCACACCCTCAAAGCTCGAGCCCGGAGGTGTGAGCACGGGCAGGTAGCCGTTGTTTAAGAGCAACTCGAGCAGGCCGGTATTGACCTGTTCGACTGTGCCGGTGTGGTCGCCACGAAGCAATTTGACCTTGCCATTTTCGACCGAACGCACGCTGTCTTTGTGCTTGCCCTCAAAGATTCGACCGTCAAGGCCAGACAATCCGACCGCATTCACACCACGTTTTTGCAGTCGTTCGACGATCCCCTTGTTCTGCTTGCCGCAATAGACCATCTCGAAAATCTCAAGGGTTTCCCGATCCGTGAACCGGCTGGTGTAGCCGCTCGGACTGGTCACAAATTTGGGTGGATGCCCCAACAATTCGGCGATTCGGTTCGTTTCGCTCGAGCCACCATGAACCAGCACAAGTTTCTGGCCCGCTATCCACAGGTCGGCGATGTCGTTGCACACCGCGTCGTAATCGATTCCGCTCGAGCCACCCACTTTAACAATAATCATCGGGCGGAATTCTACCGTGTTCTGATCTCAAACCGGCAAAATTAGTTTGGGAGTCTTTCCAGTTCGTTGTGCGTACTCGAGCATGACCGCCTCACCAATGCTGCGGCCTGCACCTTTTTGCACGAGCATCACGACGCTGCCGCCGAATCCTCCACCAGTCAGACGGGCACCATAGACATCGGCTCGAGCATTCGCAATTTCTACGAGCGTGTCGATTTCGGGTTCGCTCATGTCGTAATCGCGGGTCATGCTGACGTGCGATTCTTTGAAGAGTTGCCCGATCCGCTCGAGGTTTCCGTCGCGCATCGCGGCGACGCATTCACGCACCCGTTTGTTCTCGGTGATGACGTGACGGGCTCGGGCTTTATACGGTTGCTCGAGCGCGGCGAGTCGTGGCAAATCGTCCAGCGTGTAATCCGAGAGGCATTCAATCTCGAGGATGTTGCAGGCGTGTTCGCATTCGCTGCGCCGGGTTTTGTAATTGCGTGTGCCGTGTGTGGCATCGGCGAGGTCGTGCGTCAGGCCGGAATGGACGATCACCAAATCCGCGTTTGCTGGCAATGGTACGTGCTCAAATTCTGGCGGGCTGTGGCGAAAATTGATGAACAGCGCCTGACCGTCCTGCGCGATGCTGCACGCCATCTGGTCCATCAAGCCAACCCGAGCACCAACGAGGGGGCTGTTCTCGGCACGTTGCGCCCATTGCGCGATCTTCACGTCTGAAAGCTCGAGGTTGAAGGCCGCCTGGATCGCCCGCAAGGTCGTGACGAGCAAGCTCGCACTCGATGACAGGCCGGAACCGGATGGTACTTCGCTCGAGTACACCGCGTCGAATCCTTTGATTGTGATGTTCTCCTCGGCGAGCACCTGTGTCACAGCCTGGAAATAATTCAACCAGCCACGTTTGCCAAATTCTTGCCCAAGTTGATACTCGAGCGTTTCATTCAGGTTGAGCGCGTGAATCCGCACGGTGTTGTCTTCACGTTTCGCCAACGTCATCAGCGAGTGCTGTGGGATGGTGCTCGGCAGGACCAAGCCGAGGTTGTAATCGGTGTGCTCGCCGATCAAATTCACCCGGCCCGGTGCAAAAACCTCGAGTTCGGGTTGGTACGCGAATTGCTGAACGAAGATGGCTTGTTGGCGGAAGGCAGTCATTGGGTTTTATCTTGCCACACCGCCACGCCTGCGGGTTCGAGCAATGCCTCACCGATCACAAATTTCGTGCCTTCGGGGGCTGGCGCGGGCATACCACCTCGGGACCAGTTCTGGGCGTAAACAAATCCACCACGCCTCGAGATGCGCAATCCAGGCTCGAGAATCGTGTATTTCACACTTGCAATGCCAAGGATGTGCATGAGGGTGCTGGCGATCAGGCCCTCGTCCCAAGCTCCGATGTAGGTGGTTCCGCCCGCATCTTGGCGACTGTGCGTCACGGCGGCCAAACCGTAAAGCGGATCGTTCGAGTACGTGCCAAGCACCTGCACGTCATCAGAAATAACCTCGAGCGATTCGTTCCAGGTTCGGGTGTTGTAACTGCTGTCAAAAGCTTCGACTCGAGAGGTCAGACCGGGGCGCAACGAATCAAAATTCTGCACTTTCACGCCAGCCAATGCCGCCAGTGGTCCGGGTGCTCGAGATTTCCAAACCGCCCCAGTTGGCATCCTGAAACCACTGCGCGGCCCGAGCACCAGTTGCCCACCGCCACGCACGTAACGCTCGAGGTTATCGGCGGTATCCGTGCTGAGGATGTGCAAGGCCGGTGCGACAACCACAGTGTATCTTGAGAGATCACTGGATGGATGCCGAATGTCCACGTCCAAGCCAAGCCCGCGCAATGCCATGTAAAACATCATCGTCTGACCCCAGTAACTCGAGTCCGCCGCGTGTTTTTGCACATCATAGGCCCAGAGGCTTTCGTAATCGTGCAGTAAAGCCACCCGAGTTTCAACCGGTTCATCGGAGATGCCCTCGAGCTTTGGCGCGAGGCTGGCGACCTCGAGTGCACCACGGTCGTCCGATCCGTCGTAACGCAAGAGGCCCGAGTGCATCAGTTCTTGGGCCTCGGTTGCGGCCTGCCAGCGGAAGTAACTGACCACATCCGCGCCGTGCGCCATCGCCTGCAATGTCCAGAGCTTGACCGCGCCGGGGGTGGGCAACGGGTTCCAGGTGGCCCAATTGACCTGCCCACACTGTTGTTCCATGACCCAAAAGCCCACGCCGCGCCCTTCGGAATCGGTTTTCAAACCGCGATAGATGTCGTGGTTGAACGAAACCATGTCTGGATGTCCGGTGCGGGCGAACGCCGTCTTGACCTCTTCGCCCACGCCGGAGGGCGCGAAAAACTCGAGCATTCCGGTCGGGTAATTGTCCCAGGTGACGAAATCCAGGTGTTCGGCGGCCTTGAAATGGTCAAAGTCCGAGAAGAAAATCATGAAGTTGTGTGTCACAAACCGACCCGGCGAGTGCTCGCGCAGGATCGCGGTCTGCATCCGGTCGTAGGCGACCACCTGATCGCTCGAGTAGCGGTAGAAATCCAGGACATGCGAGGGGTTGGGTTCGGTTACAGTCAGGTTGTGCAGACCAATTTCACCAAAGCTTGAGTAATCCTGGCTCCAGAAAACGGTCCCCCATGCCTCATTCAGTGCCGCGACCGTGCCGTATTTTTGCTCGAGCCAGCCCTGAAATCCCTCTCGGGCGACGGGCGAGTAAGACCGTGTGGTGTCGTGACAGCCATGTTCGTTGTCGGTTTGCCAGCCCGCAATCGCGGGGTGGTTCCCGTAGCGTTTGGCCAAAATCTCAACGATGCGCCGTGACTCCTGCCAGTAAATCTGGCTCGAGTAATCGTAGTGCCTTCTCGAGCCGAAATCTCGCACGCGACCGTGAATATCCACCGGCATGATTTCGGGATGGGCACGGATCAACCAAGCTGGAGGCGTGGCCGTCGGCGTGCCGAGCACCACGTGCAGGCCCTCGGCGTGCAGGGCTTCGATGGCCTCGTCCAACCATTCAAACGCGAACTGATCACGTTTCGGCTCGAGCTTGCTCCAGGCAAACTCTCCAATGCGCACGTAGGTCAAGCCCATCGCCTTCATGCGTTTGGGAAACTCGAGCCAGGTTTCGCGGTTCACGTGTTCGGGATAATCACAGACGGCTAGTTTTAAACCCATTGGGGCCTCCAGAAGTGAGGGGTCTGCGACTGTTCGAGTCAGCCGACCGAAATTGCATTCTTGCGATCAGTATAACGTTGATGGTTGCTTCACCCTGTTTGGTCCTGGGTTCAATCCCAGGACTTCATCATCAGATTTTTATGTGCCTCTAAGGACCAGACCCGATGCTGAATCGGTATAGGTCGCTCAAAGACCACAGAACATCCATTCCGGGGGCTCACATGAAGCAAACACATCATCTCTCGAGGCTCCTCCTGATCGGCAGCATTGGACTCTCCGCCCTCGTCGCCTGCCAAGCACCGGACAGCACGCCGGATGCGTTCCGTTTTGCGGACAAGACCGACCTTTCGATCACCGAGACCGGCAACGTCGAGTCGGATACCGTGACCATTGCAGGTATGACTACTCCGGCCAGCATCAGCGTCACGGGCGGCAAATATGGCATCGATGGCGCTGCCTGCCAAAACGCTCCCGGCACCATCAGTGCCGGACAAAAGTTGCGTTTGTGCGTTGCCAACCCGAGCAAATTCGGACAGGGCAATACCGTCAGCGTCAACGTCGGTGGCATCTCGAGCAGTTTCAAAGCGACCGCCGAAAACCTTGAGGCCATCTCTTTCGCGCCCGCCAGTTTCGATCTGACCGGTGCAGTCGAAAGTGCGTCTATCACACCTGCATGGACCTCGAGCATCAGCGAATTGGATGTGAACGCCAGCGTGACTGGCGTACCCGGTGCGACCGGCGGCTTCAAAATTGGCGCGGGTAGTTGTCAAACGACTGGCAAGGTTAATGCGACCGACAGCCTCAAAGCGTGCGCCACCGTGCCAAACACGACAGCAAACGGCTCAAAGGTCACGGTGAAGCTCGAGTTCGGCTCGAATGACACCGGTAAGGTCAGCAAAACCTTTGAAGGCACGGTTGGACCATTGACGGTGGAAAGCATTGTGCTGACACCGGGCAATTTTTCTGCTGTGCTCGATGCCGCCAAAAACGTGACGGTTGAAAGCAACGAACTGACCGTGACCGGAATCGCCACAGGTGCGAGCGCCACCGTCACCGTCACACCCGCCACCGCCACGTTGCTGATCGACAATGCGATCAAACCCAGCGGCTCGAGCATTCAAAACAGCCAAAAAATCAAACTGAGCCTGACCTCGAGCGTCACCGATGACACGCTCAGCACTGCCAGCGTCAATATCAAGGTGGTGGCAACGGGCAAGGAGGTCAACGCCACGTACAGTGTCCGCACGGCGGGCGCACTTGGTCAAGGCGAATTCAAACCCAACCAGGCGATCACGGATTTTCGACCATTGATTCCTTGGGCCAAAACCGACCCGGCCCCACCAACGGGAATTGACATTGCGGACACCAGCCCAACCTGCATTTACGGTATCGGTGGACCGTGGAAAAGGGTTCAACCCACAGAACCCAACGACTTCTTGTATGTTCGCGCCAACGGTGACCAACTCGGATTTGTGAAATCTGGACTGCCCAAAGAACAATGGAACTCGTGCCCCGAAAACTGGTCTGAGGCGGGCATCATCAATGGAACCGCAGTGGGCCAGCAGTTTGGTAAAACCGCCTTGACCTTCAACGTTGCTGGGACCGGCAATGTCAGTCAAGTCGAACTCAAACTCAAGGTCGCCCACCAATCTCGAGCCGATCTGGTCATGACCCTGATTTCACCCACCGGAACCCGAGTGACCATCTTTGATATTCCAAACGACAGCCAGGGCAACAGAATGCGCGGCACGCAATTCTCCAACCCGAACGCTTACGACCCGGCCGGATACCCACTGCTGGAATCCGCAGGCATCAGCGTGGTCTTCGCCGATGATGCCATCCCACCAATCCTTGATGGTGTGCAACTCCCGGCTGAGGCGGCCACCTTGCCATACCGATGCGGTCCCAGCAACCGCACTGTCAATGGTGTCAAACAAACCGGCAAGCTCCTGGGTGACTGCTGGAACAACAGCGGCACAAGCACCAACAAAGCCAATTACCCAGGCAGAACAGGCTTTGGAGCGTTCGGCAAGGTCCTGCCATCCAATCCGCTTTCAGGCTTCAATGGACAACCCATCACGGGAACCTGGACACTCGAGATTGAAGACCGATCACCGGGCAATCAGGAAAGCAACGACGACACCTTCCCACCGTTCCGCCCGTTGGACGTGACGGGACAAAACCCAAAGAACGATTACTCGAGCCCGCCCCGGTCGGTCACGGCAGTTCTGGGCGACACAAAGCAACTGGTGCGGCAAGCCGCAAACGGCAAGTTGATTCCAAAGGTTCGCGTCGCGGTCCTGACCGTCAAGTGAATCACCCCTGCAAAGCTCGAGACTGCCTGAAGGTTGGCAGGGCGATGCACATGTTGAGGACCAAGGCATTTCGACCCAAGCTCAGATTCCGCAGACGTTGTCGGTTTTTTCTTGACCGTTAGCGACCCGTTAGGTACACTGCAACCTGCCCGGTGAGCTTTTGGGCAAGACGGGGCTGTTGGGGCATCGTCTAATGGCAGGACTCCGGTCTTTGGATCCGTCAATCGTGGTTCGAATCCACGTGCCCCAGCCAACAGAATAAGTGTGCAGGGCGAGGCTCTTCGGGACTTCGCCCTTCAACATTGGGCTCAACCCACAGCAGTCACTCATTCGTACAGATGAACTGAACCGGACCCAACCGAACATCCTGAACGTTGGCCTCGACGATGTGATCCGCTGGTCCGACATCACTGCGCAACCTCTAGAGCCTGTTTGGAATCGTGTGGCACGGTGTTTTAATCCAAATCGTTCAAATACGCTTCACCGACGCACTTCTAGCTCCTCGTTACGATTCGATTTAAGCCGCCTCGAGTTATTTTCTGGACTCGAGTGACCGAGAATCATACTCTTGAAGACTTCGCAGGTCGATTTTTT
>JANOWZ010000679.1:0-9739 GCA_031418155.1 Deinococcales bacterium | reverse complement strand
CATCCCAATTCACCGCGAGATCATGGCGGACCTCGAGACACCCGTCAGCGCGTACCTCAAGGTCACGCAGGGCAGCCCGCAGAATTACCTGCTCGAGAGTGTTGAAGGTGGCGAACGCTGGGCGCGGTACTCGTTCATTGGGATTGGCGCTCGAGGTTCGATTGTCGCGCACGGACGCAAGGTCAAACTCGAGGGATCGTTCGGAAACGAAGAACTCGAGTCGGACGATCCGTTGCGAATTCTCTACGAAAAAACGGTTCAGTCGCACCGCAAAGATCCGGTTCTGCCAGATTTCTTCGGCGGCGCGGTTGGATACTCGAGTTATGACCTCGTGCGCGTTTACGAAAAATTGCCCGCCAAAAACCCAGACGAAATTGGCATTCCAGACCTGCACTTTATTGAACCCGAAGGCATGGTGATTTTCGATCACCTCAAACACAAACTCTTCGTGGTCAGCAGTGCCGAAACCGGCAACCCAGCCAGCTTTGAGAACGCGGTAGCCACCGTCGAACGATTGCACTCGAGGTTACGCGGCCCGCTCCCCGGCGTGCCAGGAGATCGACCCAGCCGCAAATCAGAATTTAAATCGAACTTCACACAACCCGAATACAAAGCCGCCGTCGAAAAAGCCCTCGAGTACGTTCGCGCAGGCGATATCTTTCAAGTGCAAATCTCTCAACGTTTCACGGCAGAACTGCACACGCACCCATTCGCCGTGTACCGCGCCCTGCGCAGCATCAACCCCAGCCCGCACATGGGCTACCTCGAGCTTGGTGATTGCACGTTTGTTGCGGCCAGCCCGGAAAGCCTCTGCAAAAGTGATGGCGTGACCGTCGTCACACGACCGATTGCTGGCACACGCAAACGCGGCGCAACACCCGAAGAAGATCTCACACTCGAGCACGAATTGCAGAACGATCCAAAAGAACGTGCCGAACACATCATGCTTGTCGATCTCGGGCGCAACGATTTGGGCCGAGTCGCCAAATACGGAACGATGCGCGTTCACGACCTGATGTTCGTCGAACGGTACTCGCATGTGATGCACCTCGTATCTGACGTTCGCGGCGAACTCGCCGAAGGCAAAACACCACTCGACGCGCTCGCCGCAACACTGCCGATGGGAACCGTGACCGGCGCACCCAAAATTCGCAGCATGGAAATCATCGAAGAACTCGAGCAGCATCGCCGCAGTTGGTACGGCGGCGCATTCGGTTACATCGCGCACGACGGCAGCATGAACATGGCCCTGACCCTGCGCACCGCACTCGTTAAAGACGGCAAAATTCACATCCAAGCCGCTGGCGGTGTCGTCGCCGATTCCAACCCAACCTTTGAATTTGAAGAAAGCATTTCCAAAGCTCGGGCCTTACTTCGCGCTGTCGAGATGGCCGAGGCGGGCATGTGATCGCCTACGACGCTGAGACGCACCACCGCTCAAGTGCACGATTAAAAACGTTTGATTGCACATCGAACGCCGCTTACTTCATCACGGTTTGCACAAATGTCAGAACCAATGTGTTTGGTGAAGTTGTTGATGGTGAAATGCAATTGAATGCTGCGGGGGAAATAATTAAGCAAAAATGGCTCGAGATGCCTGCATCTTTTCCAACATTGATTTTAGACGAATTTGTTGTCATGCCGGATCATGTGCACATGATCGTTGGTCTGGACGCAAGCGAGGGCGAACACAGGGTTCGCCCCTACGGTGATGGAAATGTTCGTAGGGGCGATCTCCATGATCGCCCTGCCGACGCAACGATCCCTCGAGATGACAATGATCACAAACATCCGACCGGGACACAACCAAATTCGTTGGGACGCATCATGCAATTGTTCAAAACCGTAACGACCCAGGCTTACATCCGTGGCGTTCACGAACAATCATGGTCGTCGTTTGAAAAACGTTTGTGGCAACGCAATTATTGGGACCGTGCGATCCGTGATGACCGTGAACTCGAGGAAACCCGAAATTATATTTTCGAGAATCCCATGCGTTCTTTTGAAAGGTTGGCATCATGAAAATTTTGGTGGTGGACAATTACGATTCGTTCACGTACAACCTCGTGCAGTATTTGGGCGAGTTGGGCGCGGACCCGGTGGTGTGGCGCAACGATCAATTTTCTCTCGAGGATGTTCGCAATCTCAAACCGGCCGGCATCGTGGTTTCACCCGGTCCCTGCACGCCACTCGAGGCGGGCTTGAGTGTGGAAGTCATCAAGCAGTTCGGGCCTAAAATGCCAATCTTGGGCGTGTGCCTCGGGCATCAAAGCATCGGGCAAGCATTCGGTGCGAAGGTGGTTCGCGCCAAGAATTTGATGCACGGCAAAACCTCGAGCATCGCGCATGACGGTTCGGGCGTGTTCTCGAGCTTGCCGAATGAGTTCACGGCGACGCGCTATCACAGTTTGGTGATTGAGGATTTACCGGAAACCCTGCGGGTGAATGCTTGGGTGGACGAGTTGGGCGAGCGCACGATCATGGGTGTGGAGCACACGGAGTTTCCAATTCATGGCGTGCAGTTTCATCCCGAGAGCGCCCTGACCGAACACGGTCACAAGATGCTCGAGAATTTCTTGAGTCTGGCCCGATGAGTTGGGGGTAAGGTTGTTTCAATGCGAATTTCGGTGATTGTTCCCACGCACAACCGGCGGGCTTTGCTCGAGCGGAAGTTGCGTGCGTTAGAACGCGAGTTGGGTGATTTTGAGATCATCGTGGTGGCGGATGGTTGCGCCGATGGCACGCTGGATTTTTTGTGTGGTTTCAACACGAGGTTGGATGTGCAGGTGCTCGAGTTGCCGGGTTTGGGTGCGGCGGCGGCTCGGAACGCTGGTGTGCGGGCCTCGAGTGGCAAAATCTTGTTGTTTTCGGATGACGATGTGATTCCGCGTTCAGGCTGGGTCTTGGCGCACACGAATGCCCATTCGCAAAAAAATGTGGTGGCTGTTGGTCGGCTCGAGTTGCCCGCGCAATTGCGTGACGGTACGAGTTTTTTGGGTCCGAAGGCCCTGTGGTGGAATGCGACGGGGGCGAACTCGAGCCTGTCGCGGGCGTTGTTTGATCGGGCGGGCGGGTATGACGAATCGTTCCGCGAGTATGGCGGCGAGGACCCAGATTTAGGGTTTCGTTTGTTGAAATCGGGTGCGAATTTCGTGTTTCTCTCGTCTGCCGTGGCCGAACACTGGGATGAAGGATTTGCGGGTTCGTTGCGCAAGAAGGCTCGAGCGGCTGGCATTGCGCATGTGCGGGTTTGGCGCAAGCACAACGATGCTCGGATTGCGTGGGCGCTCGGGGTTCATCCAGTGTTGTTGGCTTTGAAGCGCGTGCTCTTGCCGGTCGCGTCTCCCCTGTTGGGTTCGCGTGGCGTGTATGAACGCGAGTATGCCCAGGGTGCTCGAGATGCCCTTCGAGGTAAAGCGTGAAGCCCAATCCGGTCAAACTCAGCGTGGTCATGACGAGTTTGGATGCTCGCGTGAACCTCGAGCGGTGTTTGCCCGCGTTGGCTGCGCAATCGTTTTTGGATTTTGAGGTTATGATTGCGCTTCGCGGTTCGTTGGATGGTTCGTTGACGGTGCTCGAGATGCTTCGCCGTCGTTTGCCGTTCAAGCTCAAAGTGGTGGCGCTCGGGCGCGTCTCAAACAGTGTGGCCTTATCTCGAGCGATTCAAGGAACGTCTGGTGAGACCGTGCTTTTTCTGGCCGATGACCTGTTGCTCGAGCCGGAAACCTTGGCGCGTCACGTGGCGTTTCATGGCGTGCATGATCGTGCTGTGGCGGCCGCACCGCTCGAGTTTGCGGATGGTTTGACGCGACCCATGCTGCGCGTTTCGTGGATGAGTTTTGCCGGTGCGAACCTCAGTTTGTCCCGAGAATTGCTGCTTGAGTTTGGCTTAAACGATGCATTGGAAGATGATGCCACGATGCTGGATTTGGGTGCTCGGCTCGAGGATGCGCACGTGAAATTTCGGGCACTGTCGGATGCGTCAGCAAAACATTCGGATGCGAACCGTGATGCCTCTCAAGGTGAGGTTTACGCGCACCGTTGCGGGTTTTGGGCCTTCAAGCTCGCCCATGCGCGGGGCGCTCGGGCCGAGGTGGAGGGCGGCTTGCATCCGGGCTGGCAACTCTTGAAACGCGGTTTGCTCAATCCGCTCGGTGATGCGTTTTTGGGTGAGAATCCGACGTACAGGTTTGAACGCGCCTTCTTGCAGGGTTCTCGAGAGGCGCGGCGTGAATTGGAACAGCGTGAATTGGAACGTGACGGGATCTAAACGACGAAATCCGATCTGAAGGAGAATCAATAAATGGCGAATCTGGATTTATCTCGGGTGCTTTCCAACCACGCACTTTCCGAACTCGAGGCGGAAGGTCTAATGAATGAGATCATGGAGGGCAACTTGTCTCCGGTGACGACCTCGGCGATTCTGACGGCCCTGCGGGTGCGTGGCGAGACCGTGCCGGAGATCGTTGGTTTCGCTCGAGGGATGCGATCCAAAGCGGTGCGGGTTCCGGTCGTCTCGAACGGTGTCTTGATGGATGTGGTCGGCACGGGTGGTGATGGCGCAAACACCTTCAACATTTCAACCACGTCGGCGTTCGTGGTGGCGGCTGCGGGGGTGGCGGTTGCCAAGCACGGCAATCGAAGTGCCTCGAGCAAGGCGGGCAGCGCAGATGTGCTCGAGGCGTTGGGCGTGAACCTCGAGCAAACTCCCGATCAGGTGGCGGCGGCGGTCTCGAGTGTTGGCGTGGGCTTCATGTTCGCCCGCAACCACCATCCGGCAATGCGGCACGTCGCACCAGTGCGGGCGGAGTTGCGGGTGCGCACGGTCTTTAACCTGCTCGGGCCGTTGACGAATCCGGCGGGCGCGAGCCATTCGTTGATCGGCGTGTACGATGCCAAACTCGTGCGTCCGATTGCCGAGGTCTTGCATGTGTTGGGCTCGAGGGCGGCGATGGTCGTGAATGGTTCGGGCTTGGACGAGTTGACGGTCTGCGGCCCGAGCAACGTCGCCGAGTTGCGCGATGGCACGGTGCGCGAATACACGCTCGAGCCGGAACAGCTTGGATTGGGACAGTTTGAAGCCTCGAGTCTGGCCGGTGGTGATCCCGCCGAGAATGCGGTCATCACGCGGGAAATCTTGGCGGGTCGCGGCTCGAGTGCGCAGCGCGATGTCACGGCGTTGAACGCTGGTGCGGCGTTGTTCACGGCTGGTGCGGCCTCAACGCTTCTTGCGGGCGTGCAACAGGCGCTCGAGGTACTGACCTCTGGCCTTGGCTTAGCGAGGCTCGAGGCGTATGCAAGGTTCACGCAGCAGCACTGATCTCGAGCCTCAAGGTGTTGCCGTTCCCCATCGCCGCTTTGTGTCTGAAAATGCCGTTCTTATCACGCCCGAGGGTCTACACTGACCCATGCGACTTCTCGCCATTGCCTTGGCAGCCGTGCTCACTCCCGCCCTGGTTGCCTGTGCTCCAGCCAATCAACAGGCCGCGCAACCGACTCCTCAGCAACCTGCACAGAAATCTGCCGCCCCGACCCGTGCGGTCAAGGCCAACGTCTCTTTGGATGTCTTCCCGATCAAAAAGGGAGAATTCTGGGTGGTCAGCGCCTCGAGCGGTGACGATTCGGAAAGCAAAGAGTTCACGATGGAACTCGACGAGGGGCCAGATGTTGAAACCGACAGCGATGGCGCACCGATTTTGCTGGCGAGCGCCACGGCGGGCGACACCTTCGCAGATTTGGCGTTCTACCCGGACGATGCGTTCTTGTTCGTGAAAATTCCGCTCGAGGTCAAACGTGATGCCAGCAAAGCCAAAAGCGTGTTCTGCTTCTTTGATGGGCTCGAGGCTGGCAAGGCTCGAGCCAAAGGCCAATCGTTTTTTGGCACGATTACTGAATTGAATCAGGCGAAAGAACGCTCACAGTTTGGAGAATGCGTGCTTTCAAAAAAGCGGTAAGCGATCAACAGGCAAACGGCTCGAGCCTGAAACGCTCGGGCCGTTTTTGTTTACTTGCTGCGTTCGATCAGTTCCAAAAACCGGGCGCGTGACGCGGCGGGCACATCCGCGCCGGAGGTTACTCGAGGTCGATCACGGTTCGTAAAATTGATCAGCAAGCCCGCCTGTGCACCCTGATTGCCGAGTTTGATTTTGCCATCCTGGGATTTGAACTTGTAATTGCCGTACAAGAACGCTTCCTTGCGAGCGCCATCGACCACCATCGCGTTCGCGGAAAGCAGCGGACTGCTGGCCTTGACACCGCCAACACCAACCATCACGTCCGCATCTGGATACACGACCGCCGATCCGCTCGAGAGGTTCGAGACGAACTCATCGCTGAAGTTGAGCGGCCCCGCGATTTCCATGCGGTCGGTTTTGATCAGGTAATTGAGTTTTGCGGTGCTGACCTTCTGACCGTTCTTGTTGATGATCGTCGCGGTTTTAGCCCGCACGAACTCGCCAGGTTTGAACTCTAGGTATTTCGCGTCAATTTTGACCCCGTGCTTGCTGTCATCAACGATGCCGCCCTGCGCCAAGACTTGCGAACCGTCCGGGTTGATCTGCTGATCGCCATACGGTTTGACCGACATTTGCGCCTGCGCCAAGGCCACGGAAAACAAGATCATGCTCGAGAGAAGAAGCCGTTTCATGCTTGGATTGTACGGGCTGGCGGGCGTGAGGACGGTGTGGAATCGGTCAATGGATGGTCAGGGGTCGCTGGTCATGGGTCTCGGTCATGGGTCTCGAGGTGAAATCCGGACGATCATCAATCCAAGCCGTGAACGTCACACAATAACCTCAAAGCTCGAGGGTTTTCTCAAACCCCATGACTCAAAACCCGTCACTCTTTTTCGCGTGTCACTCGAGTCGAATGTCACTTTGCTCACCGCATTTCAATCCTGGACGCGCAAAATGGTGTACACTCGTGCGCAGAGCGCGTGCAGGACCGACAAACGCGACGCTCGAGCCCCAAGGACCCTTGTATAGGACCAAACCGCATGGATTTCCAACGCTTCAAAACCTTGATCGAAGACTTCCTGGACGTGATTCCCGAGGAATTCATGACCGGTTTACAGGGCGTTCACGTCTTTGAGCCAGCCAAGCGCGACCCGAACAATCCGCGTTTGGTGCGCCTGGGTGAGTACACCGATCCCGGGCCGGACTCGGTCCTCGACCACCGGGTGCATCTGGGTCGGCACGTGGCGATCTATTACGGCAGTTTTCTCGAGGTTGCGCGTTACAACCCCGAGTTCGATTGGGAATTTCAGGCGTGGGACACGTTAACGCACGAATTGCAACATCACAACGAAAGTAAAGCCGGGGAGATCACGTTGATCGAATGGGACCGGCGGGCACTCGAGGCGTTTCGGCGCAACCGGAGCATCGAACCGTGGTGGGGGGAGGGGTCATGAAAGAATTGTTGAGCACTAAGTTGAATCAGGTGACGTTAAATCAGGTAACGATGGGTCTGGCTTTCGCTTTGGCGCTCACGGCGATTGTTTTGAGCATTTTGATTGCACCACGCTCGAACGAGCAGGTGATTGAACTCGTGCCGTTGCAGGCGGCAGAACAGGTGCAGGCCACGGTAAATCCGGCACAGGCCGGACCGGCAGCCATCAATGAGGTCGGCGCGAGCGCCCAGGTGCGTCAACCCGCATCGCTCGAGGGTCAGACGAGCCCGGTTGAAACTTCAGGTGTTGCTGCGAGCGAATCGACCATCCAGGAATCGACCTTGCAAGAACTGCCCATCAACGATCAGGCCACAGGCTTGAACACGAGCAAACAGGTTGCCACCTCGAGCACGACTGTTCCCGGAACGATTCCGACCCGTGTAACCGAAAAAATTGCCGAAACGCCTTACCTCGAGAAGGGCATCCCGACAGCTTCAGTCACGACACAAGCCAGCACAACGGGCGCACGCAGCACATCAACCCGTAACACCGTGACCCGCTCGAGCCTGCCATTGCGCCGCGATGCCGGTTCGGTCAGTGTGCAGGCGGGTGCATTCAAGAGCCTCGAGAACGCACAGAAGTTGACCTCGCGTTTGCAGGCGGCGGGCATTCGGGCCGGTGTCGAGAAAGGCAAAACCATATACCGCGTGCTGGTTGGACCGTATGCCAGCGAAGCCGATGCTCGAGCCGCCGCCCGAGGTGTGCTGCCGCTCGCCCAATAAATCGATTCTGAACAAAAGCTCGAACGCATGATGCTCGGGCTTTTTCATGGTTTGGTCTGGCAGAAACCCGGCGATGCTCCGGCCCGAGCGATGGGTTCACCTTCAGGGTTCGCGGCGGTAATTGGTGCGTCCACCGATCAGGCGGAAACCGATCTTTTCGTAACAGGCCTGCGCGGCATCGTCGCCCGCCGAAAGCCAAACCGAACGACCAGCATTCTCAAAGTGAGCTTCACATAATTTGCTCGAGAGGGACGCAGCAACCCCGTGCCGCCGAAACTCGGACAGTGTGGCAACCCCAGCAAGTTCAGCGATGCCGTCGATTTCAAGGGTCATGCCTCCAGCCGCGTTCTGACCAGCGAGTGAGGCCAGGGCGCAACGCCGACCATAACTCAGGCTGGCGCGTCTCGAGGCGATCTCGTCCGGGGAGACCACGTAAGCCTCACCCGCGCCGAACCCTCGGCCTTGAATGGTGATGAGCACCGCGATGTCCGCATCAGAATCGGATGGTTCGAGCAATCGCACCTGAACGTTGGGCGCAAGGAACGGTTTGAAATCGGACGGTTCGAGCAGCATCACCGGATCGGTAGATTCGTGCGTGAATCCAGCTTGCTCCAGCGCCACGATCAGGTTCGGCCAGAGTTCGGCGGTGAATTCAAAACGGGGCAGCCGGTCGGCGGTTTTGAACGCCTGCATCAACGGCTCGAGGTTGGCCTGCACGGTTTCTGGATCGTTCGCACCCTCGAGCGGCACGGCGTAGTTGAAATTTGGAAAGGCATCATTCGCTGTGAACATCGCCCGGAAGCAACCAACATTGACGACGTTGCGATCCAACGCGACCGCCGCGTTGTTGGAATCCTCGAGCATTTTCAGCAACGCTAGGCTCATAGGAACGCCATTCCATCGAGGCTCATGCTGTCAGTTTCAGGATCGCCTCGCCGCCCTGTTTTAAGACATCATCGGCGAGTTCAAAACCCAAATCCTCAGCCTCGTCTGGGTCGCCCTCAATGCTGGCACGAATCACTTGTGAACCGTCCGGCGCGGCGATGCAACCCTCGAGCGTTAAAGTTCCATCCTCGGCGATCACGGCGAGCGCACCGATTGGGGCGCGAAGGTTGCCGCCCAAGCCTTCGAGGAAGGCGCGTTCGGCGGTGATGCGGTCATCGCTGACCCGATGGTGAATGCTGTACGCGCATTCAAGTCCGAGTGAATCTTCAGAACGCACCTCGAGCGCAACCGCGCCCTGACCCGGAGCGGGCAACAGAATGTCCGGCGCAATCAATTCATCAATGCGGTTGCGCAACTCGGCCCGCAACAGGTCCGAACCGGAAATCAAGACCGCATCGCAACCCGAAACGAGCGCCTCGAGCCGGTCGTCCAAATCACCCTCGAGCATCTTCACGATCAAATCTGGCCGAAAGTTCTTGACCAACGCCAAACGCAGTGCGCCAGACAACCCAATCGTCGCACCGTCCGGCAAGGTCGCCAACGACTTGCAACCGGCCCGACCGACCAGCGCGACCCGCGCCTCGAGCCTGCGCGGAATGCTCGCCAGTTCGAGTCCTTCGGCCTG
>JANOWZ010000678.1:0-6883 GCA_031418155.1 Deinococcales bacterium | reverse complement strand
CGAGCAATTCAGAACCCTCGAGATCACCGGACCAAATCGCCCGCATTTCCGGCGAAACCGTCAGCAGGTTCTCGAGCGTTCCCGAATGCGTGATTCGACCATGCTCGAGCAGCACGATTCGATCCGCCCGTTCGAGTGCGGTGCGGCGATGCGAGACGACCAGGCAGGTTGTTCCCGGCTCGAGTCGCGCCCAGAGTTCACGTTCGGTGTTGACATCCAAGGCGCTCGAGATGTCGTCAAACACAAGCAGGCTGGGTTCTTGCGCGAACATTCTGGCGGCGGCGGTTCGTTGCAATTGCCCGCCAGAAAGTTTCAGGCCGCGCACACCGACCAGCGTCTCGAGACCCAGCGGCAACTGCTCAATGTCTTGCTCGAGCACGGCGCGATGCGCGGCCCGGGACAGATCGCCTTGCAGACCGAGGGTGATGTTTTCCTGCACGCTGCCGGAGATCAACGCTGGCACTTGCGGCGTGTACGCGGTGCGTGGCGGAACCATGAATTCGCTCAGGCTCGAGATGGTCTGTCCATTCCAATTGACCGATCCCGATTGCGCGGGCAGCAGACCGAGCAAGGTTCGCAACAGTGTGGTTTTGCCACTGCCGATGCGTCCGGTCACAACCACGAACTCGCCGCGTTGCAATTCAAAACTGGCGCTCTCGAGACCTCGCCCAGAACTGGCGTGGACGTAACTCAGATCGCGCACGATCAATGACTCGAGGTGATCGTGACCGGTTCGCGCAATCGGCTCGAGCACTGCTGGATCGCGCCTGACATCCAGGTTTTGCGGCCCGACCAATTCGCTCGTCGGCGTGCCTTGCATCAGACCATCCATGCGAAAGACGGCCACACCGGCGCGACGCACGGTGGCCATGAAACGCCCAAAAAATTCGGTGTGATGCCCGATCTCCCAGAGGTAGAGCACGAACAAACTGAACTCGCCAACCGAGAACGTGCCAGCCCGCATTTTCGCGCCGACCAACAGCAGAATCAATCCCGTGCCGAGCGAAACGATGTTGCTCGAGAACACGCCCAACGCCTGATTGAGCGCCACGTTGCGCAGCATCGCCTGTGAACGTTTTTGACTGCGCTGCTCGAGTTGCGCCAGCACGGTTCGCTCCGCGCCCGCAACCTGAATCGCCTGCACGCTCTGGTAAATCTCGCCGAGCAAACTGGTGTAATGGCTGCTGCTTTCACGCGATTTGATTTGCAAAGTCTCGACCGAATTGCGAAACCAATAGCTGATCGCCGTGACCGCAATCAATGGCAGGAAAACGAACGCGGTGAGTGGCGCATCAATCGAGACAAGCACGCTGATCGCAATCACCATGTAAACGAATTGGCCCGCAACATCGAGCGTCCAATCGCTCGCGTCCTCCGCCTCTTGCGCGTCGTCACGCAGGGTGTTCAGGGCCTCGCCGATGGTTCCAGGGATGGCTTGGGCTCCGGGCAATTTCAGGATGCGACGCATCAGGTTCAGGCGCAGCAACCCGCTTGAGCGGAACCGAAACGGCACGTCGGCGGCGATGCCCGCGAAGATCATTCCGACTTGTAAGACCGCGAACACGCCGACGGCGGCGACAATGGTTTGCACCGTGTACGGCAGGCCGTTCCAGGTTGGGTTGCTCTGCTCGAGCGCATCAAAAAAGAGTTTCGAGAGGAAGCCTGGAATCAACGGCAAGGTCATGACGCAAGTCCACAGCACGAGGTTGAGCACGTACAGCGGGCCGGAGAAGCGAATCAACCGCCGCAGCACAAACCACGGTGATACGCTCGAGCTTTCGGGTGATGTTGTTATGCCAGCACCTCCTCGAGTCCAACGCGACGCAATTCACTGAACCTCGAGTTCGCATTTCGGGCGAGGCTTTGACGTTCACCAAACTCGAGCACGCGACCAGATTCCAACACCAAAATGTGCGTGGCCCGTTCGACGGTGCGCAAACGGTGCGCGATGATGATCGCGGTTCGACCCGCGAGCAGGGTGTCCAAGGCCCGCTCGAGCCTCGCCTCGGTTGCCGGATCGAGCCGTGCCGAAGCCTCGTCGAGAATCACCAAACCCGGATCGTGCAGGAACGCTCGAGCGAGCGCCACGAGTTGCGCCTCACCCGCCGAAAGCGAACCGGTGGCAAGCGGCGTGCTCAAGCCTTCGGGCAGTGACTCGAGCCAATCGCCCAGCCCGAGTTGCGTCAGCGCGTGCGTCAAACGATCATCGTTGATGCTGCCATCAAAAAAGCTAAGGTTGTCGCGCAGGCTCGCCTGAAACAACTGCACGTCCTGCGTGACCAACGCGACCCTCGAGCGCAAGGCATTCAGGTTGTACTCGCGCACGTCACGGTTGCCAATGCGCACCGCACCGGATTGCGCATCGTAAAAACGAAACAGCATTCGCGCCAAGGTCGTTTTGCCGCTGCCCGTGCGCCCAAGCAAACCGAGCACGCTTCCAGGCTCGAGGCGCAAAGAGACATCCTCGAGCACACGCACGCCATCTTCGTAAGCGAAAGAGGTTTTCTCGAGTTGCACCGGCAGAGCGCCACCCGGCACCTCGAGCACACCGTCTGGCAGTTCCGGTTTGATCTCGAAAAGTTCACGCACCCTCACGATGCTGGCCTCGGCGCGTTGCAATTCCTGGAGTTGCTGACGGAAATGCTCAATCGGTTCGGCGACCATCCAGGCGTAGTGCATCAGCATGTAGACCGCGCCAATCGAGAGGGCACCCTCGCGGTACAGGCTCGAGCCGAAACCGTAACTCATCACATCGGCGAGGCTCCAGAACAGGATCGAAACGCCCCAGACAATGCTGCCCTTCAAACCCGCATCCAGGCGCACACGGTAGAGTTTGCGCATCTCGAGCCGCACGCGACGCATTACCCAGGCGATGGCCCCGTTGCCGCGCACGTCCTCGGTGGCGGTCAGGACCTCGCCGAGAAAACCGTAAAATTGCGCGGATTGCTCACGCTCGCGCCGCCAAACTTCACTGAACCTCGAGGACACCATCAGGAGGATTGAACCGAGAATCGCGTACCCGGTGAAGACCGCACCGAGCCGCCAATCCTGAAAGGTCAGCACGACCAGCACCCCAACGAGCAGCAGCGCATTGCCGCCGAGCGAAACCACGAAACTCGAGAAGAACCCGGAGAGCGCGTTCACGTCACCGTCAATGCGTTCGATCATCTCACCCGGAGGACGCGACTTGTGAAAACCCATCCCGAGTCGCAAGGTGTGCGCCGTCAAATCTTTGCGCAACGCATTCGTCGCCGCCCACGCGACCTCATTTGAAACGTAAGCAGCCACCGCCCGCAGGCCACTCGAGACGAGCGCCGCGACGATAAATCCAACCGCCAGCAAGGTCAGGTTGGTCGTGTCATTCGGCGTGCGGGCCGCATCGACAAACCGCCGTGCGATTTGCGGATTCAAGACCTGCAACCCAATCCCACCCAGCAGCAAAACCATCATCAGCAAGGCCCGAGGCCCCTGCGGAATCAGGTAACGGCGCAGCAAAGACCAGAATTGGGCAATCGGCAATGTCATTCGCTCGAGTGTACGCGGCGAGGCTCGAGAACACCTGTGCAATATGGCGTATCAACGAGAGGCTACAAACTGAAGCCAGCTTGATCTCGAGACACAAAAAAACCCGTGAATTGCTCCACGGGTTCCCAGAAATCTCGAGGTGCTTACTTGGGCAGCAAGACCGTATCGATCACGTGGATCACGCCGTTCGAGCCGACGATATCGACAGCCGTCACGGTTGCATCATTGATCTTGACTTTACCATCCATGACTTTGATGGCGATTTCCTGACCGTTGACCGTCTTGGCCATCTTGCCATCGAGCTTGATCGCATCTGCCGCCATGACCTTCCCGGCGACCACATGGTACGTCAGGATTGCGGTCAGTTTTTCTTTGTTCTCGGGCTTGAGCAGTTCCTCAACCGTGCCTTTGGGCAGCTTGGCGAACGCCTCATTGGTCGGGGCGAACACCGTGAATGGACCTTTGCCGGAAAGCGTCTCGACCAACCCGGCGGCTTTGACTGCGGCGACCAGCGTGCTGAAATCCTTGTTGCCTGCCGCGATCTCAACAACCGTTTTGTTCATCGTGTCCTGAGCGAAAGCGACGGCGGAAAGCACCAACATTCCTGCGAGCAGCAATTTCTTCATACGACCTCCTGGAGTTTGGGCGCTCTCGAGCACCTGTAAAATGAACGATGCTCGAGCCGTGGTCGCAGGCCGGTCGCAGTTTGAGCAGCTTTTGTCACGGGTTCGTGTTGCAGATCACGGTCAATCAAGCCGAAAACGGGCCACGATCTCATCACCCTCGAGTTCTGAGGTTTCAACAAAGCCAAGCCTCAAATACAAACGTGAGGCAACAAGATTTGACGGGTGATACGACAAGGCGAAATGCAAAACCTGATGGTCTGCCAGCATCGTGATTGCGGCCTGCACGGCTTGAGCACCATAACCTTTGCGTTGATGCTGCCGATCAACCGTGATGCCACCCAACCATGCGCTGCCATCGCTCGAGTCAATCGCCCACATCAGAAAACCGACGACCACACCATCCGCAAGAATCGCCAACGGATTCCACAACGGAGGATCGTAAGCGCACAGGCTCAAATAGAAATTTGGATTGGCAACGAACTCGTGCTGTTCCGGGCTGACCTCGAGTTTTGAAACCGCATGCCAATTGTGGGCGGCAACCGGCTCGAGCGTGATCAAGCTGGCTGGCACGCGACCATCTTACTTCTCAATTCAAAAGCTTTGAAACCGGCAGCAATGACTCCAATGCCGTCACATCCTCAAGTCGAATGGTTTTCAAATCGTCAATGGTCACTTGAACCGACACCAAACGGTTCGCTTGAAACTCGAGCACCCGATCAAACACGGAACGTGCAAATCGTGCATTGCCGAAACCACGACCAGCCATGTCAACAGCAACCTCGAACAGAACCAACAACAAGTCACGGGCCGCAGCCTCGAGCACGTAATCATACTGGTGACACAAACTCTCAAACACGCTTAACAATTCTCGCGCGGTGTAATCCGAGAAGTCGATCACCCGACCAATCCTTGAGCGCAAACCAGGGTTGCTGCGCAGCATCTCGGTCATCTCATGGCGGTATCCAGCAAAAACCACAGCCAATTCTGAACGATGATCCTCCATGCGTTTGACAAGCACGTTCAAAGCCTCTTCGCCGTAACTGCTGTTCGCCAAAACGTGCGCCTCGTCAATGAACAACACCCCACCCAGCGATTGTTCCACCGCGTGATTGGTGCGATGCGCCGTCTGCCCCAAGTAACCTCCAAACAGTCCGGCCTGATCAACCTCGAGCACGTGACCCGTTTCAAGCAATCCAACTGAACGGTACAGGCGACCCATCAGGCGTGCGACCGTCGTTTTTCCAGTTCCCGGTGAGCCACAAAACGCGATGTGCAAAGAACGGTCAGGGCAGGTCAAGCGGTGCTTTAATCTGCTCTTGCGCACCTGTCCCGCATTTCGCACAGTTGCAAAAGTCCGTTTGACATTTTCGAGTCCCGTAAGCGCATTTAATTCCGCCATGATTTTTTCAATTGAATCCACGATCGGCACTGGATGCTCAATCCCTGAAGACTCGAGTTTCTTGTCTTTGGATTGATATTCATTGCGTTTGCATGGTGCTTCCAACGACTGGATGCTCAGGAAATGGGCTCGCACTTTCACGTGACCCCGCAAAGCAAAACCGAAGAAATTGTCGGGCAAGTCCTGCATGACCGTGCTGGCCGGAAGCACCTGAACCAATTCGCTGTTGATGAAAAAGTACACTTCATCGGACAAACGCCGAATTTCCAACAGGTTCAAGGCATTGCCTGAACGCACCGTCGCAGATGAAGTCCAAGCCACGAACGGTTCCAAGCGACCGCGCCGAACACGATTGATGCTGAACGATCCCAAAGCGGAAACCAAGAACTCAAGGTAATCGACATCATCTTCCAAACCCCAGGCAATGCCGTAAGATGCGAAGTCATCACCGGTTTCCCGCTCAAGCAATGCCTGCACTCGAAACTCGAGCCGATCAAAATCGAAGCGTTCAGCACTGGCAGCAACTTGGTTCAGGCGTTCCACGGGCCGATGCTCAATCGAGTAGAACTCCGGCCCAATCCGAGATGACAAGCTGTCGGAATCGTGAACTGGCCATTCGCGGGAATTGTCCAAAAATTGTTCGTCAATAATCATCATGTTTGTTGGGATGCAACTTTCAACGCCCGAACCCATAAGACAGGCTCGAGGTGCGAAATCAGGGAATGGTAGTGAATCGACAAAAAGGATGACGGTAGGTGGCTCAAGCCACAAACGAGGCCCGAGCGAGATGATTCTCCCTGACTCGAGCCTCGTTGTCATCCGCCAGGTTGCGTACTCGAACGCGGCTTACTCCCCGTATGGAATCCAAATGTTTTTGACCTGTGTCGCCTCGCGCAAGAATTCCCGGCCTTCTGCTTGCCGTGCATCCAACCAATCTCGAGCGTTGACATCGAAGGTGCGTTTCAAATTTCCGGCGCTCGAGCGTTCGATCAGTTCGGCGAAATCGGCGTGCCAGATCGCGTCAACATCCAAATGTTCGGCCAGGGTTTTGGCGAGCGATTTCTGATCGCCGGTGACAATGTTGACCACGCCCGCAAGCAGATCTGAAGTCTCGAGCACGCTGTAAAAATCGGTGGCAACAAGGGCTTGGGTTTCGGATGGCACGGCAACCACGGTGTTGCCCAATGCGATTGCGGGCGCAACCAAAGACACGAATCCGAGCAAACCAAAATCGTTTGGGCAAATCAGTCCCATCGTGCCAATCGCTTCATTCATGGCGAGGGCGACACCACGAATCGGCACGTTGTGAATCTGCCCGTCGTACTTGTCCGCC
>JANOWZ010000677.1:0-2959 GCA_031418155.1 Deinococcales bacterium | reverse complement strand
TGGGGCGAACCCATTCTTTCCACAGCGTTTGACCAAATCCGGCCAGTGCTGAGGGTTTAACCGGAATGCTCGAGACCGGAACGCTCGAGATTGATTCCGAGGCTGGCGTCAGGTGTGAACTGTTTGGAGTTTGACTCGAGCTTGGGTCGATGCGTTCACCGTTGCTGTCACGGTAGACGCGGCGTTCTATCGGGGCGTAATCCATGATTGGGTTGAAGTCTGGGTCGTTGGGGCTGATGTCGTAAAATTCGTATTCGAGGCCGTCTCGAAAGTGTGTGCGCTCTGTGTTTGAATTCGCGTCGTTTGAATTCGCGTTTGAATTCGTGTCGTCAGGGTTCATGGCACTCCAAGGCCCATCACGAGAGGTCGTGACGGGTGCGTTCTGATGGGATTCTCGAGCGGTCAGTGTCTCGCGGAAAGTGGCGAGTTTTGACCTGTTTCTGATGACTGCTTTGATGTCAAAATCTTGCCGAGCAAGTTTTGACTGGCAGAAACGCTCATCGGTGGAGCGCGAGGCTTGCTTTCGACAATAATTTCGGGCGCGATCAGAACGGGCTCGAGCGTGATTTCCTCGAGCGCAAAGATTTGACTCGGTATTGGTGCGAGCGTCGGTATTGGGGCCAACCCGAGCAGCATCGGTCCGGGCAGGCTTTGCCGTGTGACCTCGAGTGCGCTGGTGATGTTTTCCGGTGCGTTCTGGTTGCAGGTGCTCGAGCAGTCGAGAATTTTTGTGGGCTTGATGTGTTGCGCGAAGGCACTGCCGGAAACCGACAGAACCAGCACCGTCACGAACCAGAGCATGGTTCGGGTCAGGTTGGAATGCGCGTGTGCCCGGTCAGACATCGACGCGAGTATACCCGTGAATCTCATGAGAATCAGGCCGAACGTTGAGGTTTGAGCACCCGGTAGCGGCAGACGCTCGCACCGGTGCTGATTTGAGAGTCACGCACGACTTTGACACCCAGAAGCTGTTCGTAGAGTTCGCCTTCGGCCTGGCAGAGTTGTCCGAATTCTTTGGCGACCTCCAAAGACGGGCAGTTGCCTTCGAGCAGGTACAACTCGCCATGATCGCCATGTTGAACGCTGGCCTGATAGCCGATTTCGTTCAGGACCGCGACCAGACACTCGAGGCGCTGCGCGACGCTCGAGCCTTGCACCCGTTCACGCCAAAGGTCCATGAGTTTGAGGTTGCGGGCTGAGAGCACCTCGAGGATCGCGCCGTCACCATAGAGGGATTGCACGTGTTGCAAGATATCGCCGCACAACTCTGCGTAACGTTTCGGAAACACCGCCTCGCCACTCGAGGTCAGGGCGAAGGTGTGTTGCGGGCGACCACGACCGGTTTGGCGTTCGATGCGGGCTTCAATCAGTCCGGCCTCGAGCAGATCACCGAGGTGCCGCCGTGCCGCCGGGACGGTCACGCCGAGCGCATCGGCCACGTCTTGGGCGGTGCCACCGCCTGCACCTCGCAGCAGGTAGAGCACGCGGCCTTTGGGGGAGTCATTGAGAGCGATATTCATGGGAGTGTTTGGGGTTCTCGAGACTCGAGTTCTGTCATCAATTTGACACAGATTACACCGTAAAACTGTGGAATTTGGCAGGGATCATCCATCTCGCTTGTGACCCGTGACTCGAAACTGGTGACTTGAGGTTGACCCAAGTCCCGTGACTGTACTTCAAATCATTGGCAGCAATTGCAAACTTTGCACGCTGATGCGGCCCGCCAGGGTCCGCGCCACATCGATTAACGCTTTCGCCTCGGTTGTGTCCGGGTTCTCGAGCACCACGGGACGGCCCGCATCGCCCGCTTGGCGCACCTCGAGCCCAATTGGAATCTCACCGAGGAACGGCACGCTTGTCCGTTCGGCATGGGCTTTTGCGCCACCGTGACCGAAGATGTCGTAGCGCTTGCCCGTGTCTGGCGCGATGAAGTAACTCATGTTCTCAATGATGCCCAATACCGGAATACCAGCCTTTTTGAACATGTCCATCGCTCGAGCCGCGTCGATCAGCGCAACGTCCTGCGGAGTCGAAACGATCACCGCACCGGTCACAGTCACGGTTTGGGCGAGCGAAAGCTGAACATCGCCGGTGCCGGGTGGCAAGTCCACCACCAAATAATCCAACTCGCCCCAAGCAGCATCTTTGAGGGTTTGTTGAATGAAACTGTGCAGCATCGGACCGCGCCAAACGGTCGCCTGTCCGGGCGCGATCAAATTTGCCATCGAAATGAATTTCAGGCCGTACCGCTCGAGCGGCATCATTTTCTTGTTGTCATCGGCGAACATGCGCTCTTCGGTTGCGCCCATCATGTGCGCCACGCTCGGGCCGTACACATCGGCATCCAGAAGCCCAACTCGAGCCCCATCTTGCGCCAGACTGACCGCGAGGTTCGTGGCCACCGTGCTTTTGCCGACGCCGCCCTTGCCGCTGCCGACCAGGATCACGTGCTTGACCCCAGGCAACGCCATGTCGGTCGGAGGCCGCACCTGCGCGCCAAAGGTCACGTTTACGGCCTCGACACCAGCAACTTTGAGGACGGCCTCGCGCACATCGCCTTCGATCTTGCCCTTCAGGGGACAGGCGGGCGTGGTCAGTTGCACCTTCACATTCACGCTCGAGCCGTCGATGTGCAATTTTTCAATCATGCCCAACGACACCAGGTCCTTGTGCAATTCGGGATCGTTCACGGTACGCAGGGCGGCCATCACAGCGGAATCGGTCAGCATCACCTTAACGTATCGCGTTGCGCAGGCTCGAGGCAAGGTGAGGGGTTACAAAGGGCAAGTTCAAAATGGAAAGTACCAGCTCGAGGTTTGTGACTGCTCAGCAGGAATTTGCAGTCCCAGGTAAACTACGAACATCAAACCAGACGACTGCCCAAACTGCGCTGTCCTAGAAGCGAAAGTCAGCAAGCTCGAGCAACGACTCGCTGCTCTCGAAGCCCGTCTCGCCAGCA
>JANOWZ010000676.1:0-5589 GCA_031418155.1 Deinococcales bacterium | reverse complement strand
TGCTGGCGAGACGGGCTTCGAGAGCAGCGAGTCGTTGCTCGAGCTTGCTGACTTTCGCTTCTAGGACAGCGCAGTTTGGGCAGTCGTCTGGTTTGATGTTCGTAGTTTACCTGGGACTGCAAATTCCTGCTGAGCAGTCACTATTTTTTTTTGTAATATTTAATCTTTCAGAAACAATACCAATAAAAGAATAGACTCTATTTACATAAGTGAACACCGGACTTCCACTTGAACCTCCAAAGACAGGCCCTCCAATCAGGAGTCTTCCTTTGTTTTCTGCTCCGTAATTGAAATCAAATTCTGGAACAGATGCAATATATCCTTTTCCAAGCAAAGGAAGGCGAACTAATTCATCCATTTTTGTTTCGGGATAACCTACAAAGAAAACATCCTGACCAAGAAAAAGTGGATTGGTAATTGAATCGTAAAATGTACTGATGTTTATGTTATAGTGTAAGGAGTTCGGAGATTCAGATATATTGTACGAATTTGAAGTTCTAAGTATTGCTAGATCTATTTCTTCGTCTGGATGCTCATAAAAATCTTCAGTTCGATAATCTGAGATTTCCATCCAATAATTATCTTCTGGACAGTAATTATCTTGTAAATCCTGACTTCGAACTATAAAATTATGCTCCTGCGTATGGAGATCAAAAACATGCTTATTTGAAACGAGAAAAGTATGTAAGACCTCATCTTTGATTAACCCACAATAGAATCCCGTACCGTTACTGTCTATCTTGCCATTTTCATCTGTGCGCAGAATCGGTGTGGTCGCAAGAAAAACCTGCTCGAGGAAATTTTTTGGCTTCATGTTCACCTCCTCTATTTGTATTGCAGGGGTAGGAATTCCTACCCCGCAAGTTGCTTAGCATTCCCAAAATCCCGCTTGGGCTTCCAGCAATTTAACCAGTCTCAAGTCAGTGTTTTCGATTCGATAGTCACGACTTCGTGCTCCTGAAGCTACAATGGGAAGCTCTCAAGCGGATTTCCGAAAATGACTTCCTCAATCCGCCAGCGCCCTCGAGAGTCGCTGCACACCCTCTTTGATCTCATTCGGTGTCGGTGTGCTGAAACTGATCCGCAAGTAATTCCCACGTTTCGCATCCGGGAAGAACGGTTGCCCCGGCACGAACACGACCTTTTCATCAATTGCTTTTTGCACCAGCTTGTACGTGTCCACACCCTCGGCCATTTTCGCCCACAAGAACATCCCGCCCTCTGGCTTGTTGTACTCGAGCACGCCCGGTGGGATGTGCTTCTCGAGTTCTTCCATCATGGTCGTGCCGCGCAAGCGGTAACTGTCTTGAATGCGGGGCAAGTTGTCTTGAAGCCGTCCGCTCTCGAGGTAGTAATGCGAAACGAATTGATTGAAGGTGCTGGTGTGCAGGTCGCCCGCTTGCTTGGCGATCAAGACTTTTTGCCGCAACGCTTGCGGCAACGCCATCCAAGCGATGCGCAAGCCGGGTGCGAGGATTTTCGAGAGCGTGCTGAAGCTCGCCACCCATTCTTTCGAGCCTGGAACTTCATCGACCAAGCCAATGATCGGCGGGATCGGCGTGCCAGAAAAACGCAGGTCCGAGTACGGATCGTCCTCGACCAGCAAGACCTGATGTTTGACGGCGATCTCGAGCATTTTCTTTCGCCGCTCGAGGCTGAGGGTTCCGCCGGTTGGGTTGGAGAATGTGGCGACCGTGTAAATAAACTTGGCGGGTTTGCCATCGCGTTTGGCTTCCTCGAGTGCACGTTCGAGGTCTTCGGGGATCATGCCGTCCCTGTCCACTTCCACGCCGCGCATGTCGGCCTGGTACAACTCGAAGACTTGCACTGCGGCCAGGTAACTTGGTCGCTCGAGGATGACCACATCGCCCGGATCGAGCATGATCTTGCCAATCAAATCGATGCCCTGTTGTGAGCCGTTGGTGATCACCAAATCGTCCGGCTCGAGTTTCGCGCCGCGCCGCGCCATGACCTCGCAGATGCTTTCACGCACCGGCACGATGCCATCTGTGACGCTGTATTGCAACGAGGTTCGAGGTTGTTTCTCAAACGTCTCGAGGGTCGCAAGTTTCATGCCTTCGGTGTCGAACAATTCCGGGGCGGGCAAACCACCCGCGAACGAGATGATGTCTGGTTGCGCCGTGACCTTCAAAATTTCACGCACGAAACTGGGTTTTGCATGCTTCATGCGTTCAGCGATGGGGTAGTTGATTTCGGGATTCATGACACCTCCGGGCTCGAGCGTGCCAAAAGCGTCGAGCATTGCCCCAAGGTATCACGCCCAACCGCGCCACAGCCGATTTCTCTCGGGTGATTCCACGCTGTACGTTGTGGCAGTTTTGCCATGAGCACAGCAATCTGCTCGGGTGTGAAAAACCGCTATTAAGCTCGGATTAAGCGAACCTAAGCAAGATGAACCTAGACCTTTGACCGCTTCGGTCGGAGAATTCCTCAGCAAACCGTGCCATCCCTCGAATTTCACCCATTAAATTTTGAACGATTGAGTCATGAAAGGTTCCAAATGAAGCCACCCTCGAGAATGGTGTTTGCGATGCTCCGGGGGGCGATCGCTGCAAGTTTGTTGCTGGTTGCTGGTTGCAAAACGACACCGGCACTGCCTGTGGAGCCGCTTAAAGATCCACCCGATCCCATCGTTGATCCAAAACCTGACCCGAAACCAGACCCGCTCCCGGACTCGAGCAACCCTTACCTGAAAGGGTCTTACCCCTGGAAAAGCAACGGATCGCTGCCAAGCAACAGCCTCAAGCGTGGCGAGAACGCCCTTTCAGATTTGACGATCACCTCGGCCAGCAATGGTTGGGGTCCGCTCGAGCGCGACAAAAGCAACGGTTCACAATTGCCCGGTGACGGCAAGACGATCAAGTTGGCTGGCAAAACGTACCTCAAGGGTCTCGGTGTTCACGCCCCAAGCGAACTGCGCTTTGACCTGAAAGGTTCCTGCCTGAACTTCTCGAGTACCATTGGTTTGGACGATGAGATCGACACGCAAAATCTGTACGGCAGCGTGGTTTTTAAGGTTTTTCTCGACGGTCAAGAAAAGTTCAAATCGGATGTGCTGAAGGCAAATGACGTGCAAAACATCAATCTGGATGTCACTGGCAAACAAGAACTGCGGCTGGTTGTTGAGCCGTCTGCGGGCAACAACTGGTTCGATCATGCGAACTGGGCCAATCCGGTCCTGGCCTGCATGGTCGCCTCGGCGGGCTCGAGTGCCGGGTTTGATGTGGGCATAGATCCCGCCAGCAAAGGCGCGTTCAGTCCGGTGCAAAACTGGCCGACCATTGCGGTCAACAGTGCCTTGCTGCCGACCGGCAAGGTTCTGGCGTGGCTCTCGCAGGACAACAGTGGCGATTACCGCGACGATGTCAACGCGCCGCACAACAGCACGCAGGCTTGGCAGTGGGACCCGAACAACAACCAGTTCTCGAGTGCCAACAATTTGACCACCGACCTGTTCTGCGCCGGTGCCGTCACGAATTGGGATGGCAAGCTTGTCGTGGCGGGCGGCAATCTCGGTGCTCGGCTGGGCTCGAAGCACATCAACACGTTTGATCCGAACTCGAGCTCGTGGTCGAGGACCGGCACGATGGCGCAGGGACGCTGGTATCCGACCGTGACCGCGCTGCCCAACCGCGAACTGCTGGTGATCGGTGGCAACAAGGACACGCCGCCGCTTGGAAGCGTGCCGTACACGGCAGCCAACGTGATCCCGGACGTGATTCAACCCGACGGTACGATTCGCCGACTGACCGGTGCTTCGACGCTGGGTGCTCCCGGCTGGCCAATCGACGAGGATGCCCACTACTACCCGTGGATGCACGTCGCTCCGAACGGCAAAGTCTTTTACGCAGGCCCGAATGCAAACATGGCAGCACTCGACACGGCGGGCACGGGAGGTTGGACCAACCTCGCTGCGCGAGGCGACGGTTTGTTCCGCAAGTACGGCTCGAGCGTGAAGTACGACATTGGTAAAATTCTGGTGATCGGAGGGGGTCCAGCAAGCTGCGCAGTCGGGCAATCCTGCGGTTATGCCAGCGCTTATGCCATCAACATCAAGGCCGGAACACAATCTCGAGCGATCGAGCCCATGAAATACAAACGGGTTCATGCGAACGCCACCGTGCTGCCCGACGGTCGTGTGATCGTGATTGGCGGCAGCCAAAACGGCAACAATGCCGGGAACAGTTTCGACGACACCCAAAGTGTGCTCGACTCCGAACTCTGGTCGCCAAGCACCGAAACGTTCAGGCTCGCGGCCCGAATGCAGACACCACGCAACTACCACTCGAGCGCCCTGCTGCTGCCCGACGGTCGCGTCCTGTCGGCGGGCGGTGGTGGCTGCGGTGGCCCGCCCATTCCCTGCCCACAAAACCATTACAGCGCCGAAATCTACTACCCGCCTTACCTGTTCAAAACCGATGGTTCTGGCAAACTCGCCGAACGTCCCGTGATCGCGCTCGCGCCAGCGAGCGTCGGGTACAACGCCAACTTTGAGGTCTCGAGTACTGATGCCGCCATCACCTCGAGCGCGGTCCTGATGCACCTGGGTTCGGCCACGCACGCATTCGATCAGGGGCAATTTCGCGTGCCGTTGCAGATTGAAAGCAGGGGCGGTGGCGTGCTCGGATTGCGATCCCCGGCGAATGCGAACATCGCACCTCCGGGCGTGTACATGCTTTTCACCATCGATGCCGCTGGCGTGCCGAGCGTTGCCAAGATGATCAAACTCCAGTAAAGAGTGCGCCATCGCTCGAAGACAATCCGAGCAACGGGTTCACCCGCCTTTGCCCTGACCGAGACACAAGTCACGATCAGAATTCATTTCAAAAGGGTTTGGTGTCGTATCCTCAAGATGCGATGCCAAGCCTTGACCATCGAATCTTTTATCCATTCGGTTCTCGAGCTTCGCAACACAAACGCATGTCAGATTTTGAATCCACACGCCTCAACTTTTTGGCACGACCATTCATTTGGCTGATGCCCCTGGTCTTGCTGGCCTGCTCGGGCAACGAACTACAACCGGTCGGGCCGTATCGGGCTGGTCCGCAACCCTGGACGTACTCTGCCCCAAGCGGTTTTCGGGCGAACGCCCTCGAGAATGGCGAGAACTTCCTTTCCGACCTGAGCTTCACACAGGCCAGCAACGGTTGGGGCGCACTCGAATTGGACCGCAGCAACGGTGACAAGCTCGAGGCGGACGGCCCAATCCTGAGTCTGAACGGCAGCAAGTACGGCAAGGGTCTGGGTGTGCACGCCCCGAGCGAAATTCGCTTTGACTTGGCGGGCAAGTGCAGCACGTTCTCCAGCCTGATTGGGCTCGATGATGAGGTCATCACGAGCGGGTACGGTTCGGTGACTTTTGAAATCCTCGCCGATGGCGTACAGAAATTCCGTTCTGCAACGATGAAACCAGGCGAATCGAAGTTGGTTCGTGTCGATCTGACCGGTGCTCGAGAGCTACGGTTGATGGTCAGTGATGCCGGTGACAACAATTGGTACGACCGGGCCGACTGGATCAATCCGAAACTGACCTGCACCAACTCGAGCACGCCTGGGTCGGGAACCGGT
>JANOWZ010000675.1:0-4132 GCA_031418155.1 Deinococcales bacterium | reverse complement strand
AGCGGGGGCAAGGGCAAGTAATACACCCATAGGGCGGGTTTCTGGCCGATTCCCAACGCCAGGAAGATGCCGATGACAATGGTTGTAAAGATGATGGACAGCCAACGGTGCGATTGCCGAATCCATTTGTTCCAGTTCATGGGGACTCCTTCCGAATTAACAAGATTTAAAGGCTCAGTTTGATTTGTGTCAGTCAATGCCGCTTAGCGTTCACCACGTCAAAGCACGGCTGCATCTGAGATCACCATTCATGGGTCTTGGAGCAATCCGATGATATTGCTGTCTGAGTCCTTGACGGACGCGATTAGCCTGCCATTGCCGGTATCTGTGACCGCTTGAAGTGATTGAGCACCTGCCTCGAGCAGCGCTTGCAACCTTTGCTGGATGTCGTCCACCTGCACGTAAGCCACTGGACCCGTGATGCCTCTGCCATGAGCGTTTGGATCTAAACCGATGTCGATGCCTCCGAACTTGAAGCCGACGCAACACGACGAGTCCGCGTATGGGGCAAGCCCCAAGAATGTGCCGTAGAGCGTTTTGGCTCGAGCGAGGTCTTGGACGGGATAGACGATGACTTTGACGTTTTCCATGATGCTCCTCCGATGAATGGTGGCTGCTGGCTTAGGCGAATGTGGATCAAACATCAAGTGTTTGACTGGTCAATGTTTGGATGTGCGGCGACTCGAGTCCCCGAACGAACCGGATCACGCTCTAGGCGTCCGTGTTCAGGTTCTCAAATTCAGTTGCGTCAGCACCTGTTCCAGTCCGTTGAAAAAGAGATTCCAGCCGTAACTCGCACCGCCACGGGCTCGAGATTGATTGACTCGAAAGCCGGATTGCTCCATTCGCACGAGGGTGCCAGTCTCAACGCTGGTCAGCGTCCACGTGACCCGTGTCTTCAGCCCGTTCGTGGCCTGCGAGACGTTCCAGGTGTAGGCGAGCCGTTCGTATGGTTCGACGATCAGGACTTCGCAATCGACGATGCCGTTCCAGCCGGGGTTCACTGGAGCTTTGAATTGAAAACGATGACCAGCGACGGGTTGGAAATCACTTTGCAACAACCAAGCGTCGAGCAGTGGCACTTCGGTTAAGGCACGCCAGACTTTGTGGGCCGGGTATGGCATCAGGCGTTCGAAGATCACCGATTTCGTGGCTGTCTCAACGGCAGCATCTTGGGGAGCTTCAAGTTGGACTTCTTGCTGGTGATCAGTTTGGGTGGCATCGGTCATTTGTCCATCCCTTCAATCAGGGTCTCGAGGCGATTAAAACGATCACTCCAGAAAGCCCCGTAGAATCCGAGCCAGTCAAATAGCGGGGCCAGCCCAAGCGGTTCGGCGCTGTAGTGGACGGATCGGCCCACTGGACGTTCTCTCACCAGACCTGATTTTTTGAGGACGCTGAGGTGTTTGGAAACCGCCGGTTGTGAAACGCCGGATCGTTCGGTTAAGGCCCGCACGTTTTGTTCTCCGTCTTGGATCAGGCGCTCGAAGATCGCACGCCGGGTCGGGTCGGCGAGGGTTTTGAAAATCTCGTTGGGAGCATTGGCCTGCGCACCTGCATAGTCCATGAGTTATAATATAACTTAACGGCTATGAATACATCAAGTCCTGACCAACGGCGCCCATCCCAAAAGATGCGAATGCCGAATTCGGTATCCCTCGAGTCACGATGGCCTGTGTCGATGACGTTACGGATCAGAAGTCGCTTGAAGCGCACGTTAAAAGCCATGCCAATCCTTGGCTCAAGCGGGCACACCAACCTGATTGAAGCTGGCACATTTCAGAAGTCCCTCTCCACCGGGTCTTTTACCCCCGGCGGCAACGGTGCCAAAGCCACGAGAGCGAAGTGCGCCGCACCCTGCCCGTATGAATACCGCTCAAGCATGACCTGAATGGAAGTTTTGGTCAGGGAGAAGATTGGTGATCTCGAGGAGATTGCAGAGCGAAGAGTTGTTGGCGCTTACGCAAGAGCAGGGACGGCATGTCAGCGCATGACTTTCTCGAGTGCTTTCCCCTTTGCCAGTTCATCAATCAGTTTGTCCAGAAACCGTACCTTCTGTACAAGTGGGTCCTGAATTTCTTCCACGCGAACGCCACACACGACGCCCGTGATCAGCGAGCTGTTCGGATGAATGCCGGGAGCCTCCGCGAAAAATGCCTCGAAGTCACTTTCCCTTTTGATCTGCTGTTCCAGATCTGTCTGGCTGTAGCCAGTCAACCAGCAGATGACTTGATCGACTTCTTCTCTGGTGCGGTTTTTGCGTTCCACCTTTGCGACATACAGCGGGTAGACCTTTGAGAATTT
Organism: Deinococcales bacterium; assembly: GCA_031418155.1. Lineage (GTDB taxonomy): Bacteria > Deinococcota > Deinococci > Deinococcales > JAAFIG01 > JANOWZ01. The sequence continues at coordinate 1,828 of JANOWZ010000675.1, read as the reverse complement.
CATCATGGGGAATCGATGGTCGTTTTTCATCTGCCCTCCAATGGGCTGCGTGACGTGGGACACAGAACAGAAGGATTGAATGTACACCGCATCGTAAGCTTGATCCAGATTCATGGCAAGCGACACTCGAGCTTGATTCGAACGACAGTGTGCATGGCTACCCATTGGTTGTCATTTAATTTTGACGTGGATAAACCAAGATCAACAAACTTTTTGCCCTATTTCACCTCATCAGCGCACCTTGACAGGCAAGTGACAGCTTGCCTATACTGGTTCATGGCTGACCTGTACGAAGCACTAGCAACCCCAGCCAGACGTGCCATCCTCGACGGGCTCCGCGAGCGGGACGACCAGACGCTCTTCGAGATCTGCGCCCGGCTCGCCATGAACCACGACCTCGCGTTGACGCGGCAGGCGGTGTCCCAGCACCTTGCCATGCTCGAGGAGGTTGGACTCGTCAAAACCAGAAGGGAGGGTCGTTACAAGTACCACCAACTCGACACGACGCCACTCAACGCCATCGTTGAACGCTGGCTCAGCCCGAGTCAGCCACCGCGCAAGAAAGGAAAAACATGAAGATCATCGTGACCAATGTTTTTGTAGACGACCAGGAAAAGGCATTGAAGTTTTATACCGGTACGCTCGGTTTCGAGAAAAAGAACGATATTCCAGTAGGAGCCTACCGGTGGCTGACGGTCGTTTCTCCCGGTGACGGGAACGGTGTCGAGTTGCTACTGGAACCCGACCAGCATCCTGCGGTGGTTCCGTTCAAGAACGCTCTGGTCAAAGATGGAATTCCGTACACCCAATTTGGCGTTGATGATGTGCAAGCAGAGTACGAGCGGTTGCAGAAGGCAGGCGTGCGTTTCACGCAACCACCCGTGGCGATGGGTCCGGTCACGACGGCGGTTTTTGATGACACCTGTGGGAATCTCATCCAGATCGCTCAAATGAACTGAGTGAAGGAAAAAGCGGAGCGGCCTCATCGTCATTGTTCAGGCTGCGAGACCATTCAATGCGGCCATGCTCGAGAAGCAATGGGTCAAATCACCACTTGCCGGACTGATCAGCGAGGTCGGAGTCAAAAGCGTTACCGCGAAAAGGGTGACGCTCGAGGTGCTGGCGGTTTCGGCCATTGAATTCGCTCGAGGTCGTTGGTCAAACTTGAACTCGTGATCCGTGAAGCTCTCGGTCGCGGGTACACCCATTCGAGTTTGTCGTCGTCAATCAGTCGGTTCAGGGTTCATCTCGAATTGATTCCAATCGCTTGTTCGTCCGGGATCGTCAAGGCACACCCCAGCCTTGACGATCCCCTCCTCTCGCGCTGCCCGGTCAGCGGTGAAAGGAAAGGTGATGGGAATGAATCAATTAGACCGCACAATCTCGCAAGCCCTCAAGACCGCCTGCCGTGCCGCGCTCGAGGTGATCTTTGATGCTGCCGTGTTCGAGGAACACCTGGCGTTGACCATTGATGGCTTGTTGAATGTGCGAGCGTTGTGCAATTTGGCGGTGGTGACGTAATGCTTGCTGGTGCTGTTCAACGTGGGCTTGGGGCGACCGGCTCGAGAATTGAAGGAGACGATGTTTTTGCTGGCGTGACCAGGCACACCCCTCAGCTACTTAAACTCCAAGAGTTAGCGAATCAATCTGGCAACGGGAGCATCCGAAATGTTTCCCTCGAGCCTGTCCCTCAATCCAAGGCCATGCCCATGATGCTGTACCCAGCATCGACATATATCGTTTCGCCGGTCGTGCCGCTCGAGAGGTTGCTGAACAAGTACAGGCACGTGTTGCCAACCTCTTCAAAGGTGGCGTTGCGACCCATCGC
>JANOWZ010000674.1:0-5053 GCA_031418155.1 Deinococcales bacterium | reverse complement strand
GGCGCTGGGCGTGCCTTTGGCAATGTTGATGCCGCCTAGTTTTTCGATCAGGTCGCCAATGTACGTTTCGTCTGTCGTCGAAAAGCTCTGTCCGCCCGCCGCAAGGAGCGCGAGGACTTTGGGTTTGCTGGCGGTTTTTGGTACTTTGGCGATGACTCGAGCGACCTTGTTTTTCAGGATGGTCAATGCAAGTTTTGCTTGCGCCTCCTGCCCGGTCAGTTGCCCAATCAGCGTGTACGTCCCGTAGACATCGTTCAGGCTCGAGTCTGGTGTGACGATCAATGGGATGTTCAACGATCCGAGGGCTCGGGCACTGGCCGCCGTGGTACCGACGCTGCCCAACAACAAATCTGGTTTGAGCGCCACGATTTTCTCGAGGTCCGGGCGGTACGCACTGCCGACCTCACTGATGTTCTTGGTGAAGGCCTCCGGGAAGGTGGCGCTCGAGGGACGACCGATTGGTGGCAAGTTGATGTCGGCCAGGATTTCGGTGACGGTCAATGACAACGCGACGATGCGCTTGACGGGCGCATTGACGGTGACGGCGCGACCCAATCCATCACGGATGCTGAGCGGCGCGGCGATGGCGATACCGGAGATCAGAAGTGCAGCAATAAGAGAACGTTTCATGGTTACCTCGAGAGAAAAGTTTTGCGCAGTTCGAGCTTGCGCGGCTCGAGCACCTTACGTCGAGGTTGGGGCGGTGAATGTCCCGCACAAAACACAGGTGAAAGGTGAAAGGTAAAAGACGAAAAGAACAGCCAAGTCAAAACCTCGAATTTGAAGGCCTTCCTTTACCCTTTCACCTTTACCCTTTCACCTTTACCCTTTCACCTTTTCGCTTTCACCTCTTGGCTTTACGCTTCACGCCTTAAAAGCCTTACGTTATGCTCGAGCGGTGAATCCGCGCAGCCTCGAGAATCCAGACCGTGACACGCTTGAACGCTTCTTGCGTGAGCACCTAAGCGCCAAGCGTTTCGTGCAGGTTGCTGCCGAATGTGAGGTTGTCTACGTCGGACGTGCCGCCAGCTTGACCGAGGCGGGCGATTATGTGGTGCTCCTTAAAGCAGATGGCAGCGTACAGGTGCATGGTGCTCGAGGTGTCAAACCAGTAAATTGGCAACCACGAACCGATGACGTGCGCGTCACTCGAGACGAGGATGACCGCGTGATGCTCTTGGCCGAACGGTTCAAACCGAACGAATTGGTGCAAATCACCTTTCGCAAGGTCAGTTTCGCCCTGACCCTCGAGTTGCGCGACGAAAAGGTCTTTCAACTGCATGGCTCCGAGGCGCAAATACACGCGGCGCTCGCACGAAATCCAGACGTGATCGAACCTGGCCTCCAAGTCCTCGAGCGAGAATTGCTGGTTGGGGTTGGCGGCATCGATTTATATGCCCGCGACTCGAAGGGCCGTTACGTGGTCGTTGAGGTCAAACGCGCCAAAGCCACGCAAGAGGCCGTGCATCAACTCGAACGCTACGTGAATGCGGTGCGTGAACAGGTGCCAGGCCAGCAGGTCCGAGGCATCCTTGCCGCGCCCGAAATTTCAAAACCGGCCCGAACCGTGCTCGAGAGAATCGGCCTCGAGTTCTGTGAACTTTCAGCCTTGCCGGAAGATCCAAAACCGCTGGCGCAATTCGCCTTGTTCGCGTGAAACAGGCTGCTGGCTCGAGCGTGCGGCAGACATTTGAGATCCTGAAAACACCTGCTACCGGATTGAGGTTTCCTTCTCGAGGAAAGCCACGCGTCGTGTGGGTTGCATGATCAGCGCGTTGACAATTTTACCCATGTGCTCGGGCGTGTACGGCATGTTGCGCTCGAGCCACCATTCGATCAACTCGAGCATCGAGACGATCATGTGATGGGCGGCGATTTCGGCTGGAACGAGGCTTTCGGGGTTGGGGTTGAGCGTCTCACGCATCGCCTGTGCGGAAAACGCAAAAATGCGGGGCATCAGTGGACCGACGTTGCGGGTGCGCAACAGCACACGGATCAGGTCAGGGTTTTGCTCAACGTGTTGAAAAACAAGTTCGGCGGTGCGTTCACTGTCGTTCAGGACAGGTCGAATCAGTGTCAGGAAGTCCGTCAGTGTGCCTTCGAGTACATCTTGGAGCAGGGCGTCTTTGTCGGCGAAGTGTCGAAAAAATGTGGCGTAACCAATTGCGGCGTGTTCGCTGATGTCGCGTACGGTGACAGCGTCGTAGCCTTTGATGAGGGTCAGGGCAATCAAAGCGTTCGTCAATGACAAACGCGTTTGATGCACACGTTTGTCATTGCTGATGGTGTGTTGTGCCACCGCTTCAGTATAAGGGCCGAAAAGAAATGAGATACAAAGTCTCAAAAGTCACAGACATTACCTTGGGCGTCGGTCAGTATGAAGCCATGACCTTGGACCCGAAAATCGAACCAAGCAACGCTTGCCCTGTGAACCACAACGCCCGCAAAACCGCCCGTGGTGAAATCTCGAGTACCCCAAACCTCAACATGGACGAGAACGGGCTTTGGCACGCCAGAGGTCACGATCAGGTGCGCACGATTTTGCGCAGCAACCATGTCAAACAGGCGGGCTTCGGTGCGGAATTGATTGCCAAAATGCCAAGCGATATGCGCCCACCCGTTTTGCACCTCGAGGGTGAAGTGCATCATGATCTGCGACGCAAAACCGCCAGGTTTTTCACGCCCAATTACACCGATGCCAATTACCGCGGCCTGATGGAGAAACTCTCTGCCGATCTGGTCGGTGAATTGGTGAAACGTGGCCGGGCAGATCTGAGCAAAATTTCAATGAAACTGGCCGTGGAAGTCGCAGCACAGGTGGTTGGGCTGACCGACAGTTCCATTCCCGGCATGGGTGCACGAATTTCGGGTTTGGTCAATTCGCCGGATCCAAGCAAAATCCTTGAGGTGCTGGCCGCGCGTTGGAACCTGCTGGCCTTCTTCTTCTTTGACGTTCGTCCAGCCATCACCAAGCGCAAAAAGCAACCGCGCGAAGATGTGATCTCACACGTACTTGGTGAAGGTTACACCCCACCAGAAGTGCTGTCCGAATGCGTGACGTACGGCGCGGCAGGTATGGCCACAACCCGGGAATTCATTTGCGCCGCCGTCATGCACTTCCTCGAGCGTCCGAAACTGCGTGAACGCTTTTTGATTGCCGGCGAAGTCGAACGCCACGCCATGCTCGGCGAGATCTTGCGCCTCGAACCTGTGGTCACCATGCTCGAGCGTCGCACCACCGAAAACCTTGAGGTTGAATCCGAAGGCCAAACCGTCACCATTCCTAAAGGGGCCAAAATCGTGGTTCACCTCGAGAGCGCCAACGCCGACGAACGCACGGTTGGCCCATGTCCGCATGACCTTCGCACGGACCGCGAACTGCCCAAAGGCGTGCAGGCTGCCGTCATGAGTTTCGGTGATGGGCATCACCGTTGCCCTGGCAGTTTCATCGCCATTCAAGAAACCGATATTTTCCTGCAAAAACTGCTGGCTTTGCCGACCTTGAGGATCGAACGCCCTGCGACGATTGGTTGGAATGAAACGGTCAAAGGGTACGAATTGCGAAACTTCATTTTGGCTGTTTGAAATCCAGGGTTAGGAGGACCATTGTCCCCGGGCTCATCTTTTCTTCCCTCCACGTGGAAGGTCTTGTGCGTTCCGGGTGTCCACCTAAAATCTGTCAGGTCCTCAGCTCGACTTTATCCATTTGACAGGTTCGCACGATCAGGCTCAACCTGCCAAAATGCTTCATGACACCACTCCCAACCTGGATCAACACGGTCCTCACCGCGTTCAAGCCACTGTTCTCAAATCGTGTTTGGCAACACACCCAAATCCTACTCATCGGCGCGATCCTCGCCCCCGGTAGACGCACCATCACCAGTGTTCTACGCATCATGGGTCTGAGTTTTGAAACGCACTTCCAGAATTACCATCGAGTCCTCAACCGTGCCGTCTGGTCGAACCTCGCAGCCAGCCGAATTCTCCTGGGATTGCTGATCAACGCATTCGTACCAACCGGCCCGTTGATCTTGGGTTTGGATGACACGATAGAACGTCGCAAAGGAGCAAAGATTGCGGCCAAAGGCATTTACCGTGATCCAGTCCGGTCAAGCCAAAGTCACTTCGTCAAAACCAGTGGTCTGCGGTGGCTCTGCCTGATGCTACTCGTGCCCATCCCGTTCGCAGCTCGAGTTTGGGCCTTACCGTTCATGACAGTTCTGGCCGCATCCGAGCGGTACAACACTGAGCACAAAAAACCGCATCGGAAACTGACTGATTGGGCTCGAGTCATGCTGCGGACCGTGCAACGCTGGTTTCCAGAACGGCAACTTGTAGTCGTAGCAGACAGTGCGTATGCGGTGATTGACTGGCTTGCGGGCCTGCAAAAGCTTCCTGCGCCAATCACAGTGATCACCCGATTGCGTTTGGATGCCGCGTTGTACAAACCTGTGGAAGAACGAAAATCTGGTCAGAAAGGCCGACCTGGTCTCAAAGGGATTCGTTTACCAACACTGGGTGCATTGCTTGAGAATCCAGAAACGGTATGGACACGAATTCAAGTGCTCAACTGGTACGGACAAGGGGATCGTGCGGTTGAGATTTCGTCTCAGACAGCGGTTTGGTATCACAAAGGGATTCAACCTGTGCAAATCCGTTGGGTACTGATCCGTGATCCTGATGGGAAATTCAAGTCTCAAGCGTTGCTTTGCACGGATGTCACGCTCGAGCCGACCCTGATTCTGGAATGGTTCGTGTTGCGTTGGTGTGTTGAGGTCACATTCGAGGAGTCGCGTGCGCATTTGGGTGTGGAATCGCGTCGTGCAATGCACGCGGGGCGTGACGGCAATGGTCTGGGTTGGCAATTGCTCGGACGACACCTGTGTTGTTTGGGTTGTTTTCGTTGGTGGCCTTGCTGGGTCAGCATCGTTGCGAGCAGGTTGGGTTCAGTGTTCGTCAGGCAGCTTGGTACGAGAAGGGTTTGCCTACGTTTTCGGATGCGTTGGCTGAGGTTCGGCGTGAGTTGTGGGTTGGTTCGAGTTTCGTGACATGC
>JANOWZ010000673.1:0-2021 GCA_031418155.1 Deinococcales bacterium | reverse complement strand
GGCGGGGATTGAAGGGTCGTTGTCGCAAGGGGTTCGGGCGTTTGGGTTGCGACGCTCGAGGTTTGTGGGTGAGGCGAGAACACGGTTGCATTGTGTGGGTGTGGCAGTGGGTGTGAATGTGCAGCGGGTAGGGGCTTGGTTTGAGGGTGTGCCTCGAGCGAAATCGCGGGTGTCGAAGTTTGCGGCTTTGAAGGCAGCGGCTTAGACTTCGCCACCGGTATCAAGATTCGGGCGCTGAATTACTCTAAGGAATTCAAGTTGTTCCAGACACTGTTTCCGCTCATGGATTCCTGGGACTTTTGGCGTATCACGTGCGTGTCTCAATTGAAGGTCTCTGCATCTACCCTTGAAAAATGCGTGCTCGATGCAATTGAGCCTTGTACTGTTTGAAGTTAGGGTTGGCTGGGACGGCTTAGAGTAATCTCGCGCCCGTTCCCTGTCAGCATCCCGATTCGCACCAACTGCAATCCTGATTTGGCGAACGCTGCGTCTTTGACCGCAGCTCGGTATTGTTGTTTCGCGTCAGCGTGTGAAGCCCCATCGAGTTCAATCGCCAACACCGGACGGCATTCGGGCAGGTGCGGGCGCTCGAGGGTGATCGTTTCAGCGCGTGAATATTATGCTGCTTGAGTTGTGCAGCAACCTGCTGCACCTTTGTCCTGGTTGTGAATTGCCAACAAAGTCGCTGGATAATTCCGTTGGTTTCTCGAGATCACAGCAAATTTCACGCCAGTTGCTCTGATGGCGGGTGAACTCCTGCCGTTGCCAATGCCCGACGAAGGTTCACCAGTCTTGTACGGTTCAACTCGAGCCGCACGATGCTGGCCCTACCAGTTGGGGTTAAACCGATCATCAGTGTCGTGTCGGCGCTCCAGACGAAATGCGTGGTCCAATCGTCTTGTCTGGGATGGAACAAACGAACCTGTGTGCCCGTTGCTGGATCGAGCGCCTCGAGTGCCGTGTACTTGCGGTTGTTGCAACCCTGGCAGGACATCGCCAGGTTCTCAAGGTCATGCGTGCCACCTGCTGCTCGCGGCGTGATGTGTTCAACTGAGAAGTCATCGTGCGAGTAATCGCGTTGACTTTGACAGTATTCGCAGCAGCCTCGAGCGCGTTCAAAAACGTGTTCTCGAATGTCGGCCTTCATGCCGTGGTGGGCACAGGTTTTAAACCAAGTTCGTCACGCAGGACATGAACGGGTTGACCGCGCAGGCTGGCGAGTTCAACCAGCGCCTCGGTGCGGTTGGCCGTTAATTGCTCAACCTGGTCAGAGCAGTCGATCAGTTCAGCGTGCTCGAGTTCAGTCAGGGTCTCGAGTTCTCGCAGTTCGATCAAGTGCCGGTAACGGGTCCAAAAGCCCTCAGACAAGCCTTGGGTGATGACCAGCATCAGTGCGGTTTCTTCAGGGCTTAACCGTGATGAACTCGGGTTGTGACCGACTCGGTTTCTTAAGTCTTTGAGCACGAATTGCTCAAGCGTCAAGCCGCGAGCGTTGGCCTCAAAGCGAAGTTGCCGTTCGAGTTCTGGGTTGAGGTCCAGCGTCAGCGTCATGGGCGCATTGTAGTCCGTGCGGGTGACGTGTTGGTGAACCGTACCGGGTGCGTTAGGTTTTCAACCCCAACCGCTCAAGCACGGTGGCCGCTCGAGCCTTGACCGCATCGACTGGTCCAAGCTGCTCGAGCACTTTCTTTGCTCGCTCTTTGGATTTCGCGGAAGTGCCCTTCTTCGTCAGCGCGTACCCGACCTGGTTGCCTTCACGGGCGTACCGGGTTTTTCCGTCTTCAATCATCTTGACCACGCTCGAGCCAGAGATGCGAAGTTCTCCCTCACCAATTTTGATGCCCTCGAGCCTTTTTTGATCCAGGTATCGCCGGATCGTGTTCGGGTGAGCCGAGAGCAGGAGACCGACCTCTTTGAGGGTGAAGGTTTGCAATTCAAACGGGAGGTTCAAGTTCGCCATATGTCTTGATTTTAGTTGTGAAAGTGCGTGATGGGTAGCTTTTGTACTTGCCCACCTCGAG
>JANOWZ010000672.1:0-3067 GCA_031418155.1 Deinococcales bacterium | reverse complement strand
CATGAACTGGAACAAATGGATTCGGCAATCGCACCGTTGGCTGTCCATCATCTTTACAACCATTGTCATCGGCATCTTCCTGGCGTTGGGAATCGGCCAGAAACCCGCCCTATGGGTGTATTACTTGCCCTTGCCCCCGCTTTTTTTGATGTTGCTCAGCGGTCTGTACATGTTCGTGCTGCCGTACTCCACCAAGTGGCGCGGTGGGCAACGTTTGGAAGGGAAGGTGTGAGCACATGAAATCTGAGGCGATAAAAACAGCAGTTTCTGACGGCCTGATCAACACGCTTAAAGATCGATTCGAGAAAAACATGGGTCGTCACAGCGGCATCGACTGGAATTCGGTGCAAGCGAAATTGCAGGCCAGTCCCGAAAAGCTTCAAGCCCTCCAGGAAATGGAACGCACTGGTGGCGAACCAGATGTCATTGGTTACGATCAAAAAACCCGTGAGTTCATTTTCTGTGATTGTTCAGCGGAAAGTCCAAGCGGCAGGCGCAGCCTGTGTTACGACCGCGATGCGCTCGAGTCACGCAAAGAAAACAAACCGAGCGGCAACGCGATTGAAACGGCTGCCGCCATCGGCATTGAACTCCTCACCGAAGAGCAGTACCGAGAATTGCAAACGCTCGGCGAATTCGACAGGAAAACCTCGAGTTGGATGGAAACGCCAACCGCGATCAGGGACCTTGGTGGCGCGCTTTTTTGTGATCGTCGTTATGACCACGTATTTTTGTATCACAATGGCGCTGAATCGTATTACGCCGCCAGGGGGTTTCGCGGTCGGCTCCGGGTGTAAGTGGTGAACGTTCAGGCTGTGGTTTTGACGAGCATGACTTGGTGGGCGGGCTAATCAAGTGAAATGCCGCCTGACCCCTTCAACCTAAAACCGTGAGCACCGTTCGTTGCAACTCGAACTCAACGTTCAGGCTCGAGTTGATCCCAATTTTTCTTGAGCGTCCAAGGTGAAAAAGCATGATTGAACCCCCAGCAAAGGATGTCTCTGAGGACTGGTCGCACGATTACACATTGTTGGTGTTGCAATTAAACCGTTACATCACGACACTGATCGATGACGATTCGATGCTCGATTTCTACGGTCCGCCCGAATATCTCGCTCAGGTAGTCAGGAATCAGAACCTGTTCCCACACGGCTCATCTGTGACGCGCAAACGTTGGCACAATCGATTGCAGTGTAAGGTTTCGAGCCGACTCGAGAAGTTTACTTGGGCAAACTGGTTCGTGCCCTCGAGACGGTCGCCCGTCGTGTCGCGGGTGAAACCATTCCATTGCGCGAACAGGCGCTCGATTGTTTCGATCTGCATGTCGATTACATTCCAGAAAGCCAGTTCGTGCAGGCACACGCCCTCTACGATGAAGCCCTACCAGGCGCTGGCGATGTGTTCGGTTCTGCAAACCTGGCGGGCGCACCACACCCTCCCGAGCGACAAGCGGCACCTGATCGAGACCTGATCAAACGGGCATTGCACGAGTCGAGGCGGCGCACCAACGCCATGATTACCCTTCCCAGCGACGCAGAGGTGACCATTGAGGACCTGCAAGATCAACCCTTCCGCGCCCTCGCCGTCTACCTCGGAAACAACCGTTCCGAAATCCTGATCAACCAAACGGTTCCGTTTAAGTGCCTCACGCTTCCATTTTGAGGCATCCGCTTCTTGCTCGTAAGACAGCACCTGGCGGGCTACTCGCGCTTCTTGCTCGTAAGACAGCACCTGACGGGCTACTCGCGCTTCTTGCTCGTAAGACATTTGGATGAAGCGATCCAAGCCCGTTAGCGCCGCAAGCCCGTCAGGTGCTGGTTTAGCGGCAAGAAGGTGCTGCTTTGGGATCAAGAAGCCTCAAATCTTAAACAAGATGTACTTAACGCCCTACTTCACCAGTCCTGCCGGTCCCTTACCGCTCGGGGTGCGTGGCAGGATCAGGTCAAACTGATTGCCAGTGCTTTCCCGAATATCGTACCCCTGCGAGGCAAACTCGCCTTCGATCATGTGCCAACCGGGAGCAAATTTGAGGTCATACCGGTAAAAGTTTTTTGCACCGGTCGGGTGATCCTGGACTTCTTGCAGGCTCGCCTCTCGAGAGACGATCACCAATCCGTAGCGAAAAAAACCGCGCATCGCCCCGTCCTGACCGGCCTTGAACGGGGCCAGATCGACGCTCGCCTCGTCGGGGTCGGGTTGTGTGTTGCCGTTCGCGTCATCGAAGGCCACGAAACGCACCGGGGCACCAACCGCGCCATCACCCCGCAAACGACCCTCGCCGTTCGGTAACTTCATCTCCTCGAGTCCGATTAAGGCGACGTTCTCGAGTTTGGCGGGTAAAGTCAGGCGGTATTCGTTGTCGTTCACGGCGGCCCGAGCAATCACTTGCGAACCGATCAGTGCCGCCACATAAGGCTTTGCGAGCGGCGTTGGTGTTTCAACCAAACCCGCAAGTACGCGTTCGGGAACGCTCAGGCCCACGCCTGTATTGCTCAAGGGCTCAGTGACCTCTGGGCTCGAGGTTGCGGAAACCTCGACAGGGTTGGCGGGACGCATGGCGGCAAAAGCAATCATTGCAATCACAATCAACACGGCAATTGGCACGAAGACTCGAGGGTTCACGGCGCGTATTGTACCCGGTGCAGTCCTGGCTGAATGGAATCGAAATCATGCCCCCCCATTCTTTGCGAGGTGTCGTGCCTTGAACCGATTGACAACCCTGGGCAATCACCCGTTTTTTCAGGCAAGTTCACTCGAGAACAACGCTCATCAACCCGAGGCTTTTGGCTTGGAGGCAGCGTCTTCGCAGGGCTCCCGATCATGGATTGATCCCGACCTTGTGCTTCGCTGCCAGCCTTTAGATCCCAACCACTTCTGGTGTCAATCCAAGCCGCAACGTGTACAGATCATCACCAGTCTTTGCCCGATAGCGTCCAATCAAATGACACAATTCGAGTTGCAACGCCTTGGAATCTTCACGGCTGAGCATCAAACCTTCTTCCCAAACATCAATCAGCGCGGGATCATCGTCGGAAAGAAAATTCCAATGCGCGGCCTCCTCGAGCGC
>JANOWZ010000671.1:0-3215 GCA_031418155.1 Deinococcales bacterium | reverse complement strand
CCAAAAAGCAGGGGTCAGGGGTGCAGGTTGGTCCATGTCGGCAAGGTTGAACAGGTGTTCCCATCGGTTTGGACGCGATCCATCTCGAAATGAACGGCTGCATGACCCTCCCAGGTGCACACAACTTCCTCACCTCAAAGTAAGGCGCATCAATGAAGGCAGGCGTGCATTTCCAGCACAGCAGAAGCACACAAAAGCATTTGACCTCGATTCAATTTTCTCAGCGTTTGCACATCGGTTTTAAAGCACAGGACTTACGCAGTTGGTGCAAACCCACAAAATCTCGAGTGAACTTCTGGCATTCTCGATCTTCCAGATTGTGCCCTGCCAGGCGCGTGGATTCGATTCGGTGTATCCCGTTGATGGCATGAGGCAGGTGTGGTCAGCGCTGAGAAACCGAGTGGCGAGATGATGGACCGGGTTGTTGACGAGGTCGAAAGGTTTTTCGTCGTGTCATGGCGCGGCGAACGGTCTTTCTCGCTGGTTCCATCGGTTCTGAATCGGATGTTGATGCGTAAGTCCTGAGCATCAGCGGTTTGATCGAAAGCGAATGGCGGGTCGAGGATGGACAGTTCACCTGGCGCGTGCGCATCCCGGCGAACACGACCTCGACACGATGGCAAACGTTCAGATACTCGAGGCTGGCTTGCGGGTGTTCGAGCTTGAACCGGGCGAGTACGAATTCAGCAACATCAGTTGAGCCATCGATATCGGGCAAGACTTGATCATGGTAGGCCCGTGATTCTTGATGAGCAAACAACACGCAATACCCTTCGTTTGGGTGTGTTGGTGTTGCTGCAACTTTCGTTCGGTTGGATTCAGCAGATCCGGCGCGACGGCTGCATCAAGGCATCATTCCAGGGTGAAAACTCGAGATTGTCTTTCTGCCAGTAATATTGCAGCGCCTCGTTCGTCCAGCCCGCATAGATTTCTTCCCAGGTCAGGTCGCAGTGTGGCCTGAGCGATCTCTCCTCGATGGATTCGTCGGCGGGTTGAAACCGCACATCCAAGGAGAGGCGGATCGAATCGCGGACCTGAGGTTTGAGCGCCTTGTGAACCGTGTGGCTCGGGAAGGTCAGCACGTCGCCGCAGGTGTAATCGCCCTCGACCCAGTCGTTTTCCCCCTCGCAGAGTTGGGCCGCGATGTTGCCCGCACCGTCTGAAATTTGGATCGGCAGGTAGCCTTTGCGGTGCGAGCCGCGCAGCACGCTCAAGCCACCGAGTTCGGTTGGGCAATCACCGACCGGGAACCAGCACGTCCAAGTGTTGCTCGTGCCTTGGATCAACGGGAAATCCTGATGCGGCGGTGTCGGCACGAGCGAGGAATGCGGCGTCATCATCCTGGCGATGTGACGCGGATGGGCGAGCACCTTTCGCCCGCCGAACAGGTCGCGGTAGAGCGCCAACAACCTCGGGTGGTGCGGCAGCCGGTGAAAGGACTCGAGGCGTTGCACGTCCTCATAGGCTTTGAAAGTCACCCCGATATCGCCGCGCACCTCGAGATCGGGGGTGCGATTGATGGCCTCGACATCGACCCGACCATCGAGGGCATCCATTCCCGGTTGACGCCAGCCGTGACGTTCGACCACCGCGAGCATCTCGCGCCGAACCTCGAGCACGTCTGCTGCGGGCAGTAGGCCCTTAAAGAACAGGTAGCCCTCGCTGGCGGCCCGTTCGAGCAGCACCGCCGGATCACCGAGCAGTGAACTCGAGTCGATGAACTTGCGTGGCATCGGGGCAGTTTTTGTGGGGATCGCCGTCTCGAGGTTGTTTCGCATGTGAAGATGGTAGTCAAGACGGACCTGGATTGGCATACCCGAGATTGGCAAAGCATGGATATTTCTTTCACACCCCCTGAAATCCTGAATCACCATCACGCGGTGGTCGCCTCGGCCAACTGGTATCAGTTCGCTCTGGGCGAACGTGTCCACAACCCAAAGGTTGAGAGTCGGATGTTGCTGTGGTGCGAGGCCGGAACGGGTCGTGTGCGGGTGAACGGCGCGTGGTGGTCGTTGAACGCGGATGACTTTCTGCTGCTCCCATGGCGACACGAGATCATCTACGAGGCCGACACCAGTAACCCGTTTCTGGTCGGAGGAATCCACATCATTCCGCACCACACCGTAGGTACGCCAATGGTTTTTGCCGCCTCGCACCACACAACGGATGGGCTTGCGGGCCTGAACGAACGCCGCGATGCGGTCTTGCCTGAACTCGAGGGTCTGGTTCACGGCTCGTTTGTCTCCACCACCCGCCTGCACCTGCTGGCCCATTACGTGGTCGAGTCATGGTCGCCCGCACCGCTCGAACGGGCTGCACGCGATCTGGCTCTTCTGCTGATTGAAGAACTCTGGCGGGCCGTCTCCGAGCGTCGCGCCGGTGCAACGCCGCTGCCGCTCGAGCTTCAACGGCTTCAGGAATACGTGCGATTGCATTTGGATCAAAACGTTCAGACGGCCCAACTCGAGGCGATCAGCGGCCTGGGTTCGGCCACGGTTCATCGGCTGTTTCTGCGTTTCATCGGGATGCCACCGCAGCGTTGGATCGCGGCCTTGCGTGCCGAGGTTGCCCAGCGGTTGCTTCGCACGACCGCAATCCCAGTTGCCGAGGTTGGACGGCGGGTGGGATTGAACGATCCGTTTCACTTCTCCCGATTTTTCAAACGCCAGTCGGGTCTTTCACCTCAAATGTACCGCGAGCGCAACCGCAAGATTTAAGTGCCGTTGCGGTTCAAGTGTTGGACTGTTTGACCTCAGACGTGACGAGCGTCAGTTGAACTGGGCCGAACAATCCAGCGTCGGTCTGACCCTCGAGCACGTAGGGCGTCGGTGTGTCTGAAAGGTGATTGGCGAGCGTGTTGGTGACCAGAATCTCAAACTCGTTTGCCCCTTCGCGCAAGAACTCGGTCACGTCCAAAGTCCAGGGTGCGGCCAGACAAATCCCGGCCTCGCAGCCGTTGACCGTCACCCGTGCCGCCGCGAGGACGGGCCCGAGCGAGAGTTCGGCCCAAGTGCCGAATGGTGGACGCTCGAGGTGCAGCGAACTGCGGTAGCGCACCGCACCGGAATATCCGTGCAGGCCGATCTGCGCCCAATCGCCGAGCGGACCCAACCCAGGTCCGCACTCGAGCGTGACGGGTCCGGCGAGCATCGCGCCGCCGGAGCACCCGGCGTCCGGTTCGATTCGCAGCGCCAGGATTGCCGCCTCGGGCCGAT
>JANOWZ010000670.1:0-9723 GCA_031418155.1 Deinococcales bacterium | reverse complement strand
GACCATCATCGGGCGCGGCACGAAACGGCTGCGCTCTTTGATGTAGCCCTGAGCCATGCCCTCGCGCTCGGCTTTGCTCAAGTCGAAGGTGGAGTCCGCCATGCCCAACGGCGCGAAGACGAATTTGGTCATGTACTCGGCATAAGCCATCCCCGAGACCACCTGCACCACCAGCCCAGCCACGGCGTAACCGTCATTGGCGTACTCAAAGCCACTTCCGGGAGCCCGATGCAGTTTGATGCTGGCCAGCGAGCGGACGTGCTGCTCGAGGGCGTTTGGATTACGGTCGCCGTCAAAGTTTGTACTGGTCGGCAGGCCAGAGGTGTGGGACAAGAGATGCCGCAAGGTGATGGTCTTGCTGCTCGAGTCATCGACTTTGAACCAAGGCAAGTAGGTCACGACCGGAGCGTCCAACTTGAGCTTTCCCTGTTCCACAAGTTGCATCACCGCCAAGGCCGTCATGCTCTTTGTCGTCGAACCGATGGCAACGCGGGTGCGGTCGGTCATCGCGGTTTGCTGCTCGAGGTTGGCAAAACCGTAACCCCTGCTGATGCGAACTTCTCCATCTTTGACGATGACCAGAGAAAGCCCTGGAAGTTTCCCGGCACCCATGCGTTCCCGCACAAAGGTGTCAATGCGGGCCGAAAGGATGGCTGGGGACGGGGTTGTTTTTCCACCAAAGGTGCAGGCGGTCAGTACGGTTGAAAAAGCCAGGGCAAAAACAACAGCGATCTTGTTCATGATGATTCCTTTCGAAAGCGTTGGGTAGAGAATTGGGGATTGAGAGGCTCGAGTTTCGCGGCAGGAACGCGAGTATTGGATCAACGTGATCGTTTATGCCTCGAGTAACCTTGTGACTGGCTGTTGGTCAAAACCCTTGATGCCCTTCGATAACAGCCAGAAGATCAGCAGAAATTCGCCAACGAAAGTGAACATGGCGACCGTGATGCTGTAGTCAGGAATCAGGATCTTTCCGAAGCCGTCGGCCAGATAGCCGATGCCTGCAATGCCCACCAGGACTCCGAGCCATTTGGGAATGAAGCTGGATTTGAAAATCAGGTATCCGAGCACAAGCAAGTGAAAACCAAAAATGACCAGCCCAAGATCCCAGCCAGATTTGAAGGCGCTCAACGACAACATCACCTGGGCGTTCAATTGGTTGGTCTCGAGTCCCTTCAAAGATTCGGCTCTAGACAGTAGGTGCAAGACTGCCAGAAGGGGCATTAGGGCAATGGAGAACACGGCGGCGTAGACCAATCGAAACCATGCCGCGAGCAGTGAGAGGCTTTTGTTCACCGGCTCGAGTAAGACGTGCAGTGCCCAGGTCACGATCACATCGAGCAACGCAACGATCAGGAAACAAGCAATGCCAATGCGGAAGAGTTCGCTCGAGGCCATGATGTTTTCGGCGGTGGTTTTTGCATCGTTGGCGACCACCAGATTTCCGAGAGCATAAAAGTTGGCAAAGGGTGCCAGGATCGCCATGAGCAAGAGGCTCAGCCCTGCAACCGTGGCAGTGGTACGTGGTGAAACACCGGCAAATTGCGCGGTCTGTTTGAGAGAATTCATTTCGGTCTCCTGTGTCGGACTCGTCCGGCTACTGATTGGCACGGTCAATCACTGGCTCGGGTCCTCGTACTTCAATCAGTTCAGTGATGGTCTCGAGGTCTTTGCACTGCCCATCGCAGAAGAAGGCCACACCACGCTGAGGCCCACGGCGTACACGCCGACCAGCCCAGCACACAGCAAGGTGATTCCCTCCACGGAAGTGGCCATCATCGCGGCGCTGATGCCGAAATCTCCCAGGGGTCGCAGGCCGCCAGCCAGCAGGGTATTGAGGCTCATCACTCGCCCTCGAGCGTGCTCTGGCGCGAGCAGTTGCATCATGGTGACGGCGGTCGTGCCGACCACGTTGCGGGCCGCGCCATGCACCAAGAGGGCGGCAGCGGACAGCACCAGCGAGGAACTGAGCGCGAAGACGGCCAGCGCGGATGCCCAAACGATCAGGCCGATCACGAAGACGCTCGCCCGGTTTTTCTGACCCGCGTAGGCCGCCTGCACCGCCGAGGCCAGAAGCGTGCCCGCCCCGACCATCAGGAACAGCAATCCGAGTTGCGCTCCTCCGACGTGCAGGATGTTCGCGGCGTACAGGGGCAGCAAGACCGATGGTGACGGTCCGAGCAGCAACAGCGCCGCGTACCCGGACACGACCCGCAGCAGCGCCGGATCGTGCGACACGACGCGAAGTCCTTCGCGCACCGAGCCCAACAGCGGTTGCCTTGCGGGAACGTTCTGGGGCGATCCAGTAGGCCGCGTTAGCGCCAAGCAGGTCAGCGCGATCACAAAACTCAGGGCGTTGAGGCCGAAGTTCACGCTCAGGCCCAGCGTCGCTGCCGTCAAGCCCGCGAGGGCTGGCCCGAGGGTGCCCGCGCTCGTCATCGCCAGGGCGTTCAGGGCAGTGGCACGGGGCAGGTCTTCACGCGGCACGAGACCCGGAAAGAGTGAGGCTCGAGCGGGCTGATCGAAGCTGACGATCACACCGGAGCAGAAAGCGAGGACGATCACCAGTGGCAGGGTGGCGGTGCCGGTCGCACTGAGGATGGCCAGTGTGAGGGCCACGCCAAGCAACAGCGTTTGCGTCACGAAAAGCAGCTTGCGACGGTTCACACGGTCAACGACGCTTCCACCGATCAGCGCGAAGGCGAAAAACGCCAACGCCTGCGCCAGTGAAACCAAACCAAGGGCCAGCGCGGAGTTGTTGCTGAGTTTCAATACCAGCAGGCTCTGCCCAACCACCTGCATGAAGGTTCCAACGCCGGAGACGGTTTGCCCCAACCAAAACAGGCGGTAATCCCGGTGCTGGAGCACACCCCAGGCGCTCGAGGAGTTGGAGCGTTCGGCAGACTGAAAGGTGGTTTTGATCCGATTGATTGTTGGCAATTGCATGGGTTCACGCTTCCTTTCTCGAGGTTTGATTCGGGCATGGGGTGGCTGAGCTTGCCTTGATCGGCATGGGATCGCAATCAGCCACAACCAACTCGTGACAGCACGCCAAGCGGTGGGTTGAAATGGGTGCGATTCTTCGCTGCGTTCTCTACGTCTAGTGGATCGTCACACGAAAAAAATGGGTCGGGATACGGTGATCGATGCGGGTTCTCGAGACTCGAGAGCCTACAAATACCGTGTGACGATCCACTAGGGCGAACTTATCGCTGAGTGGTCCAGACTTCACGGATGGCATCAATCACGGCTTGCGGTTTGTCAAGTTGGATGCCGTGACCGCTTCCCGTGACGGTGACGTGCTGAGAGTGATTCGAGAGTGCGGCGAGTTCGAGTTGCATGGTCGTCCAGATTTTCTCGGTCTGCGCAGAGGTGTCCTCGTTCATCCCTGCTTCGGCCTTGCCCCGGCTGAGCACCACGAGTGGCAGTGCGCCCAGCGTGGCCACGGGCTTGGTATCGCCTTTCATCAATTCCTCGAGTTCACGGCGCGTCGCTGCAACTTGTTTGGGATCGGCGAGCATCAATGCACGGTCCTTCTCGGCGATGGCTGCGGGCAGGCGCTTCTCGAGAGGAACCATTGTCGAAACGATTCCAGAGAGGCCCATGCCGATCAGTTGCTCCGCCGTTTTCAACTGATTCAGACCGCTGGCCGTGGCCTCAACGACGGACGCGGGCAAGCGTTGAAACTGCCCTTCGTGTGCTGAATCCACCAGCACCAGACCGGAGACTTCCCTGGAATACTTGGTCGCATATTGGCGGGCAATGATGCCGCCCAGCGAGTGCCCAACGAGCACCACTGGCCCCTGGATACCAGCCCCTTTGAGCAGGGCGTGCAACTCGTCCACCATCACTGGCACGCTTCTCGCTTTGGTGCTGGCTTCGCTCCAAGCGTACCCCGCACGGTCATAGGCGCAGACTCGAGTGAACTTGGCCACCTCGGGCTGCACCAGCGTCCAGGTCAGGCTGGTTTCGCCATTTCCGGCATCGAGGATCACGGTCGAACCGCTGGCGGTCCCCTGACAGAAGAGATCGAGCTTGGACCCTCCGACATCAACGAGTGTTCCGTTGGGCGGCAGGTTGCTTGGATTCGCAATGTTCGAGCAACCAACCATCAGGGCTGTGGTCGTCAGCAGCAGTCCGAGCAGGCTGCGTTTGATCCAGCGGGCGGCGTTGGGCGTTGAACCTTGTGCAATTGGAAACGACATCAGATGGCTCCTTTCAGAACCGAGAGAGTTGGGGCTCAGGATGGGGCGGGATCAGACCGGCGCGGTAGCTGTCCTCGTGGTGCGGGCCGTGGACGGTGGCGTTCCATGGCGGGCGTGCCAGAGGCGGCGAAAGTGGCGTGGATCATCGAAACCGCAGCGTCCAGCGATGGCCTCGAGCGTCAAGTGCGGATCGGCCATCAGTTGCGCAGCCAAGGCCAAGCGCAGTTCGTGCTGATAGGCCAGCGGGGTCAGGCCAGTGTGTTGCTTGAAGGCCCGCGTCAGCCCTCGAGGACTCATGTTGGCAAGATCGGCCAGGCTCTCGAGTGGTGCTTTTTCGGCCACGTGCTGGCTGAGTTGATCCTGAACCCGATGAACGCCGGGATGCAGGTGCGTGCGGTACTCGAGGTAGACGCTGGTTTGGGCCTGGATTCCGTCGCGGCGCAAGTAGACCACCAGGTAACGGGCAACCTGCGCGGTGAACAGCGGGCCTTGTTCGCGCTCGATGACCGACAGGGCCATGTCGATCCCGGATGCAATACCCGCGCTAGTCGTGATCGAACCGTCGTGGGTGTAAAGCACAGCATTTTGCACAAGGGCTTTCGGGTAGCGTGCTTGCATCTCCTCAATCGAGCCCCAGTGTGTCGTGCAGCGCCGTCCGTCGAGCAGTCCAGCCTCTCCCAACGCCGCCATACCGGTACAGACCGAGGCCAAGTGTGCCCCAGTTGCGTGGGCGGTGCGCAGCCAGGCGACGGCAGCGGGCTCAATCCAGGGTTGACCGGGGATCGGGTCTTCGAGTCGTGGTCCAGGAATGACCACCAGATCGTCTGACTGGGGCGTTGGCAACGGCTCGAGTGGGCCAAGTGGCAATCCCTGAATGCTCCGAATCTGCGGTGTGGCGGCGCAGAACAAAAGTTCATATGGGGCTCCGAAGCGACGGGCCACGTCGAAGACTTGGGCTGGCCCGCCGAGGTCCAAGAGGTTGACATCGGGCAAGACCACGAAGATCACCCGTCGCGTGCCGGATTGACTGTTCACGAGGACGGAATTGGACTGGCTGGTCTGAAGATTCATGAGACAACTTTAGACGTTGTGGGGCGCGGCTAACAGGGTCAAATCAGAAATGGTACGGACGGATCTGGGCAACCCAGGGGACAGGACCCTGCTGGTGTAAATTCCAGTCTTGAGGAGGAACGAATGGCCTCACAGAATGGAATTTCAGAATGACTCGTGAATATCCAGCAGACTTTCACGCCGCCTCGAGCGCTCGATATTGCTCACCGTCGAAGTACAAGACCGCGCCCAGCTTCTCGAGTGCCGCCCTCACCAAGACCGGGTTGATGGTTTCACCAATCTCGAGGCTGGCCGTGATTCGCTCGAGGCCCGCCAGGTGTGCCGCTTCGTTCCTCGAGTGCGTGGCGACGATACAGCGCACCGTGCGTCCGTTCACTGCTCGGGTCCAGGTGTAGACGCGCACACTGCGTTTCATGCGCTCACCCTATGCCGTCTGCTCGAGTTTGTTTGGTTTTGAATCACATACAGCACGTGTTTTTGCGGGCGCGTGTGAACTTCCGTCTTGACGTGAGACTGCTTCAGCCTTTACGCTCAAGACAGAAATACCATTCCCCCATCAACAAATCACAAAACACCCTCGAGCAGTATCGGAGATGCCCATGACCTAAACGAACAACACGACGAGGGGCGCGACTCGCCTGGACAGCAATCCAACGCCCCTCGAAACGCCCGACGCGAAACGAAACAAGTTCGCCTCAACCTTCGGTCTGCTCAGTGTAGCGCTGTGCGAGGCTGACATGGTGTTTTCATGCCCACACACGCCACGCAGATCAAGCATCGCATCAAGCCGTCACCCGCTCCGGCCATCGGTTCGAGCGTCGCTGTCTTGTGGATTGCCGATGTGCCGTCATGGGCAGCCGAGCGCACTGAACCAAAACTCGAGGGCCTGCCGGTCGTCGTGGTCGATGGCCGTCATGTCGTCGGAGCGAACACGCTGGCTCGAGCCTTTGGCTTGCGCGTCGGTGATGCGATTGATCGTGCTCGAGGCTTGATCCCAAACGTGGTGTTCGTGGTGTTCGATGCCTCGAATGTGCAGGCCGCGTGGGACATGACGATTACCGGAGCGTGCTCAGTGACACCTTGGCTCGAGCCGGTCAAACCCGGCCTCGCTATCCTCGGAGGGTTGAGCGCCATCGAAGCTGAAGCCTTGGCGCTCGAGTGTCACGCCCGAGTTGGCCTGTCCAGTTCTCGAGGCACGGCACTTCTTGCCGCACTCGCCGCTCGAGAGAACAGCGCCCGGATCGAACACGATCAAATCCGTTTTCTCGAGGGCGTGCCAGTCTACCTCTTGCGTGGTGCAGGCCTGCCCGCTTGGATTGTCGAACGCCTGATGCTCGTGGGATTACAAACCCTCGGTCAGATCAAAGCTCGAGTCACCCCCAAGCAACTCGCGGCGCAATTCCCAGAGTTCGCCTCGCGCATCTGGTCGCTCGCCAATGGCCTCGAGACCTCACCGATTGCCGTCTTCAAACCGCCCGTCGAAATCAGCATCAGGTACGAGTTCGAGATTCCCGCCCTCGAGCCGCACGAATGGATGCCGGTGCTCGAGCATTTGCTGACCCGTGCGATTGCGCAACTCGGTGAACGATTGGCAGGGAACATCACCATCACGGTTCGCACGGTGCTCGGCGCGAACCGTGATCGACGGGTGCTCAAAGAATTCTCGAGGGAGTACAAGAGCATCCGACCGGTGGCCGCACAAGCCCTACACGCGGCCTTGCAGCCCAATCTCGAGGTGCTGGCGATATCCGTCACACTTGGCGATTTGTTGCCGCTCAGACCATTCCAGGAATCCTTGTTCGCCATCCTCGAGCGGGCACCGGTTCGTGCTGCGATCCGAAAGGTTCATGCGCGATTCCCCGAGGGCATCGGTCGCTTCGTGATCCACCGTCCGAAAGCGTACCTGCCAGAACGCCGTTTCGGTTTCGTGCCGCTGTCCGGCGAGGAACCCAGCAAACCAAGCCGAAAGACTGCGGATGCTCGAGGGCCGAGTGTGATTTCAAATCGGAGGTCACGGTGAAACTCTTGCGAGATCCAGAACCGTGTTTGGTGTTGCTCGAGCATCCGGGACGAACTGCAACCCGACATGTCACGACCTTGCGCTGGCGGTCTCGAGTCTGGACGGTTCACACGACGCTCGAGGTTTGGACGTATCGCGGCGCGTGGTGGTTGGACGCGCAACTCGAAGGTGAGGCCCGCGAGTACCACGTGCTCGGCACCAGGTTTGGTGAGATCGAAATCTTCGCCCGCTTCGAGGCTGGAAGTTTGAAGGGTTGGTTCGTCTCGAGGTACTGGGATTGAGTCCTGTCGTTTCAGTACCCGTTTCAGTAATGGTATCTGGCTTGCAAGAAATCCACACGTTCATCGCGCACCAAATACACCAGTCGGTGTTCTTGGGTGATTCGTCGAGACCACGTGCCGGGTGCGAGGTGTTTGAGCGGCTCGGGCTTGCCAATACCGTTGAATGGTTCGCGCATGACGGCATCGATCAAATCAAAGATTTTCAGGGCGGTGTTGCGTTCGGTTTCCACCCAGAAGCGCAGGTCTTCAAGAAATTCGCTTTGGAAGACCGATTCGCGTCTTTTGGCTTTGAGGGTCGTTTGCGCGATGGTGGGTTTGGTGGTTGTGGGTTTTCGTTTCTTCGCCATTTACTCGAGTCCTGTGGCTTGACGCAGTTGCGGAGTCGAAAGCGCTTGACCTTGCCCTTCGAGCGCCCGGTGCAGGGCGCTCAGCAGCCGTTGCGCGTTTTTTGGGCTGCGCAGCAGGTGTGCGGTTTCGGTCAGGCTTTCGAGTTCACTGGCGGCGATCATGGCAACCGATTCTTGGCCGCGACGTTCGATGATCACGACCTCATGGTCGTTGGTGGCGGCATCCATCAGTGTGGCGAGTTCGGCGCGGGCTTGTGTGTAGGTGCGTTTGATCATGGCTGGACCTCTCTCAGGGTATTGTACAGGATTCCTGTACATGTTGGGAAGCATCATGCCAGTGGAATCACCCCATGAGCTTGGTTCACCTGCACGCCCGATCCTGGTTCTCGTTTCAACGCGGAGCCTCGAGCCCGGAAGCACTGGTGCGACGCGCCCTCGAGTTGGGTCAGCCCGCGCTGGCCTTGACGGATTTCATGGGCGTGGCTGGTGCGGTGCAATTCCAACAGGCCGCAGCGAAAGCCGGGATCAGACCGATCATCGGCGCAGAGATCGTTCTGATGCACTCACCGCTCGAGCATCACCCGTTGGTTTTCCTCGCTGCATCAAATTCTGGTTACGCCACGCTCTGCCGACTTTTGACTCGAGCCGATCAGCAGCGAACAGAAAAAATTCCAGCCCACCTCGAGTGGTCTGACCTGGCCGACGATCACACCGACCTGTTTTGCCTGACCGGAGGCCGCGATGGATTCTTGAGAAGCAAGCTCGAGTCGATGGAATTGAACACCGCGCTCGAGTGGGTCAAGCAACTCTCGAGCCTGATGCCCGGTCAGGTCTTTGTCGAACTCGTCAGCCATCGAAGACCGGGAGAAGGTCGAATGCTTGGCAGGCTGGCGCAACTCGCCCGCACCGCTCGCGTACCGGTGGTCGCCACGAATGACGTTCGGTTTGCCGCTCGAGACGATCTCGCATTGCACGACCTGCTGACCTGCTCGAGACTCGGAATCACCGTTGATGAGGAACACGATGACCGGCCCGTGAACGACGAGGCCCGCCTGAAATCACTCGAGGAATTGCAAGACTTGATTTACCAGCCATCGGCCTTTGCGAACACGCTCGAGATTGCCCGCGAGTGCAGTGTGAATTTGCTGCCCGGAGAAATCACGCCGCCCGGTGCAAACCTGCCCGCTGGTGTCGATCCTCGAGATCACCTCGAATCGTTGTGTCGTGCCGCCTTGGTGACTCGGTTCTCAGCCGCCAAGTTCGAGCGTCCGTATCGCCTTCGCGCCTTGAATCAACTCGATCACGAACTCGATGTCATCGCCAAACTCGGTCTGGCCGAATTCTTCTTGGTCGTCCATGAGGTGATCGCCTTCGCTAAATCTCAAAACATCCGTTGTGCCGGTCGTGGCAGCGCCGCGAACTCCATCGTCGCGTACCTCTTGGGGATCACCGGGGTCGATCCGCTCGAGCATCGACTTCTGTTTGAGCGATTCCTGCACGCCGGTCGTTGCGGCACGCCAGACATTGATGTGGACTTTCAATCTGACCGGCGTCTCGAGGTGATCGCTTGGCTTGAGGATCGCTTCAACGGTCACACCGCGATGACGGCGAATGTGAACACCTATCAGCCGCGCAGCGCCGTGCGCGATGCCGCGAAAGTTTTGGGCTGGCCGCTCGAGACGATTGACCGCATGACCAAGATATTGCCTTATCACGGGCGCTGTCGGGCCATCAAAGACCACAGGATGGCCCTCGAGAGTGTTACCGGCCCGTCCAAGTTGCTCGAGGTCTTGCTCGAG
>JANOWZ010000669.1:0-5126 GCA_031418155.1 Deinococcales bacterium | reverse complement strand
ACCGAGAAGGTACGGGTGAGTTCAGTAAAGGTTGCCTTGAAAGTTCCTGAAGCCGAGTTTCAGTTAAGGTTTGTTCGGTTCGTTCGAGTTGCTGACTGATTTTGGAAAGCAAACTTGAGCTTAAGTTCACGCCCCATTCGTGCAGCACACGAGTTGTGATTTCATACGGCAAAAGTAGGCTCAGGTGTTCGGCACGTTCGAGCACCAGTGGTGTGCAGCCGCTTTCGTCCAGGTTTGGGTCTTGGAAGGTTGTGTACTGGGTTTTGTAGGTTTGGCATTTGTATCGGGCTTTGGGGAGTTGCACGATTCCCCAGAGGCTGTGCACTTGAATGAAGCGCAGTTCACGGGCTTTACGGCGATTCTGGCAGGTTGGGCAGGGCGTTAGGGGGCGGCCCATGCCCGTCAGCAGCCGTGTTAAAAGTCAAGCCCCAACGGGTGCTTCCTGAGCGGTCATATCCTTCCAAGGTGTCCGATCACGCACCACCGCATTCAAAATACCCAGCAGTTTACGCATACACGCCACCAACGCCACCTTCTTCGCTTTCCCAGATGCCACCAAGCGTTCATACACAACCTTCAACGCCGGGTTGAACCGTACCGCTGATTGCACCGCCATGTACAACGCTGCCCGTACATCCCCACGACCACCACGAATAAAACGCAACCCGCGATGCGAACCACTATCATGATTCATCGGCGCAACCCCAACCAAGGCACTGAGTTTCGAGGTGGCAGCGAAACCCAACTCTGGAAGGCTCGAGAGCAACGTCGCAGAAACAATACGACCCACGCCTGGCACGCTCTGTAACAGCACATCTACGGCTTTTAACTCAGAATCAGCACGAACCAACTCAAGAATCTGCCCATCCAAATCACCAATTTGCTGCTTCTTGACCCCACGGCAGCACCTGGCGGGCTTGGGTCGCTCGAGAAACGCGATCACCGTTTCAATGCTGGCTCGAGCGTCCACGTCTCGAGTGCTGCCCAGACGGTTCATCCCGTCGTACCGGGATGACGGTACGAACTGCGTTCCATTGTGAGCATCTCGAGCAATTGCCTACGACGGGCAGTGATGGCCTCGAGTGCTCGCACATGCTCGCTCGAGGGAATTGTGATGTTTGGTCGTATCCGGGCAGCGAACTCTGCGAGCATCACCGCGTCTATGGCATCAGTCTTGGCGTGCTTGCCCATCGCTCGAGCGAAATCCCTGGCTTGTTTCGGGTTGATCACTGCAATCGGCAGACCTGCGTCGGTGCAGGCGATCAGAAGCGGTTGCTCGAGACCACCAGTGTACTCGCAGGTGATCAATGTTGGCTTGAGCTTTTTGACGTGCTTAACGAACTGCTTGATTCCTTTGACTGAGTTCTCAAACTCGAGGATTTCACCTGTTGGTAGGATCATCAAGTCCAGGCGGGGCTTGCAAACGTCTACTCCAATGAACACCTCTGTTGGCATAATTGCTCCTTGGGACGTACTCTTCAACGTGGTCCTTCCTTGCGAATCGAACTCGAGGTTCAGGCAGCGACCCAGCCCCGTCAGGTGGCGGTGTAGGGTCAAGACAGCCGTTCGGACTTGTTTGAAGAAATGGGCAGCACAACGATCTTGCTGACGGACGATCTCGAGGATCAAGGTGCAGTTGGATCTGTTGTGCTGATTCCCGGTTATTAACTTACAAGGTGCTGGCGAGCGATTCAAAAGCAGTACGGGCGAAGTCTTGGCTGGCTTTGAGGACGAGGCGTTCAAGTTCGGCGATGCTGCTGGTGTTTTCGGCTTTTTGTTTGAGCGTCTCGAGGATGGTTTGCATGTTCTGGTCAAGGTTGGTCATGGGCTGAGTTTACAAGTCCCATTCTGCGGCTGCACCCCCCGTCTCGAGCGATACTCGAGCGTTCATGTTCCTCTGCTAGACTTAATTGGCTTGGAGCGTGATTCCCTATCAAATTCCTTCGTGAACCCATCAACAGCATCACGCACGGCGCAGCCGCAATCCTGGCGTTCGTGTTCACATTCATCCTCAGTATTCTTGCCGCTAGAGCCAACCTGAATTGGCCGGTGTTCATGATTTTCGGGCTGAGCATGGTCTTGGCATTCGCGGCGAGTGCCTTGTATCACGGTTTGCGTGTCTCATCTCGAGCCGAGTTTCGTTTGAAACAATTTGATCACAGCGCGATTTACGTTTTGATTGCGGGTACGTACACGCCAGTCGTTTGGACTTCCCTGCCCGAGCCTTGGCGCACGGTCACGTTGGTTGGTATTTGGGCGGTCGCGGTCTTGGGTGTGGGCATCAAATCGTTTGGTTTCAACCACCTGCCAGAGTGGTTGTCGTTGGCGTTGTACGTGGCAATGGGTTGGTTTGCCGTGGTGCTGATTCCACAATTCATGCACAACTTGCCCGCCTCAGCGTTGGTGGCATTGGTCACGGGTGGCGTGCTGTACACCTTGGGCGTACCGTTCTTTGCGTGGCGCAACAAGAAGCCCTGGCTGGCCGGTTTCGGATCGCACGAGGTCTGGCATTTGTTCGTGCTGGCTGGCAGCGTGGCACATTCGGTGATGGTCGTACAGTTGATTCCGGGTTGAACGTTCGAGGTCCACTTGGTTGCTTGCTCGAGACCACTTGATCTGACTCGAGCACATGCCGCCGATGCTGGTTGCGTCCGTTTTGTTTGGCCTGGTACAACGTCCGGTCTGCGCTTTCGATCAGGCTTGCACTGGCTTGGTTCGCCGTTGGAATGTGTGTGCTCACGCCGATGCTAACCGTTAAAGTCGCGGCAACATCGGATTGCGCGTGCAGGATCGCCAATTGCCAGATCGCCTTTTGCACTCGAGCGATCACCCGCTCACAACCGGCCTCTTCGGTTCCAGCGAGGATGATCGCAAACTCTTCGCCGCCGTAACGGGCCACCATGTCGCCGCAGAGCAGCTCGGCCCGGTATTTCTTCGGGCCGTTGGTTCAAGGATTCACACGCGACCAACTCGCTCGGCAGGTACGTGTTCTCGGTGGCCTGATCATTCACCAGGTTCGAGAGTGCGTACATGGCCTCCTGTCCGTAGGTGAACAGCGAGTATAAAGGCTCGAGGCAATCCATCGCAGCACAATTGCAGATCGGACGGACTCGAGGTTCGGATCAGCCGACTCAGTTCAGGCAGATTGGGGTCAGGCAGAATTTAAGATGGCAGGCCGTAACTTGCGGGCAATCCACAAACCACCCGCAAACAGTCCAGTCAGCACAAAAACCAGCAGGTAATCGATCACCGGAATGCGAATGATTTCATTCAATTTGCTCCAACCGCGCCCACTGTAGACCCAAGTCACCAGTCCGGCATACAGAAGGATCAGGCCGAAACGCACGTTTCTCGAGAGGCCCAAACCGTACATTTGCGTGATCACAAAAATCCCACCGAAACCAAACGCGAACATCGGCCAGATGCCATTGCCCTGCTGCCACGCGACCAGCGTGCCGTGCAGCAACACCGCGAATTCTTGCACGAACGTCCAGTTGCGGTTCACATGTGCTCGAGTCAGAAACAAACTGCCTTGCAGCATCAGCAAGAACATGTACAAAAAACCGATCAGGTGGCCCATCGTGGTTTCGGTCGGGTGATACCAGAAGGTGTAAATGATCGCCCAGGAGAACAAGTACCCGTGGTACTTGCGTAAGAAATCCACCACGTATTTCGAGAGCGGCGCGGGCTTGCCAAAGAACATGCCGCGACGTTTGTTCTCCATGATCAGCACGACCACCAAAAGCACAATCACGCTGCCTTGGCTCGAGAAAATACTGACATCTTGCGCCAGGCCATCGTAAAAGACATGCGTTTGAATCAGGTGCAAGACGATGAACAGCGCATTCGCTGCCAGCGCCCAAACGTTGACCGCGTGCAAGCCATTCGTGTACGTCTTGACTCGAGTTTGCGCGTAATAAATCAAACCCCACGAGACGAACTGATGCGTCAAGTACAAGCCCCAGGCCGAAGCTCGAGTCACCCAAGTTGGATTTGAGAGTTTCCAAAAATAATGCGCCGCACCCGTGTCCGGCGCGAGCGTCGCCCGAACCGGCTCGAGCCGATCACCCAACCACCAGATCAGGCCGGTGAAGACGAAACTGAATGCGATCCCCAGCCACAACGCGGTCGAGGACTGCATGGGCGAGGTATTCGGTGTGCTGTTTGGGAGCGTGGTTTGCACGGTTCACCTCGACAACGAGCGATGAGGAAGGGGTTGGAAGGTCTTTCACCCATTCAAGGCTCGAGCCTCCCAAGGAAATACAATCCAGGCTACAAACTGCCCCATCTCTCAAACGCTCAGTGAGGCTTGGCCATGCCCATCGGTGGCACAAATCTCGCCCCAGGCTCGAGGCCCAAACGTCGCGGTTCGTGCTTGGTCAAATACTGATCGATCATCACTGCCGCAATGTTGCCCGAACCCACCGCAATAGAAACCTGTTGCGTTTGTGGTTGCACATCGCCCGCCGCCCAGACACCCTCGAGCCAATCATCGGTGGGTGTGTCCTTGAGTTTGACCTGACCGCGCCAACCCGTTTTGATGTGACCCGTCGGCGCAAGCTCGAGGCCAAGTTGATTCGCCAGATCGTGACGCGGGTGTTTCGGGCTGGCGATGTAATAGCCGTCCGCCTCGACACGGGTGCCATTCTCGAGCACGACCGCGTTGACCTTGCCTTTGCCGCCATCGACGCTGGCGATCTGACCGACGATCACCTCCAGTTTGAGCTCGGCCTGCCTGCGCACAAAATCACCGGTGAATTCCGTGCTGCCCGTCAACAGTAGTCGCACGCTGCGGGCAAACTCGAGCAATGGAAGCGCGGCCCCCAACGCGCCGTTCGCGCCACCGACACCGATCACCACAATGTCCCGGCCCAACAATTCTGGCGCTTCGCAATCCGGGCAGTAGTACGTGTTGCCTTTGGCGGCGTACTTCAGCCACGGCTCGTACTCGCCATTGACCAGCGGGTGATATCGTGCCACGCCGTTCGCCAACAAAACGGTTTTGGCGTGATGCACCACGCCATCGGCCATCTCGAGCATGAAGTTTCCAGCCTGCCCGGAAATCTTGACCACATTTCCAGATTGGATTTTCGCCCCGGCGCGTTCCGCCTCGAGCTTCAGGCTGC
>JANOWZ010000668.1:0-3619 GCA_031418155.1 Deinococcales bacterium | reverse complement strand
ACTTTGATCATGTCTGAGCCTTCAACCTCGGAGATCGCCAAATTCCCTCCGTTGATGTCGAAGCCAATCACGCCCAAGCTCCAGTTTGGAACGAAGGTGGTCAAATCGTACTGTTGGGTTTCGTTTGTGCTGGTGAAACCTTTGGCATCGAAAGTAACGGTGGCGGTGGCGACAGCGCCGCTGGAATCGTAGGTGTCCATGCTAACTGGTCGTGCGAACGAAGTGCTGGCAAGTGCGACGGCGATCAGGCTGGCGGCAAAAACTGATTTGAAGTTGTTCACGTTGGTCTCCTGTGCTCGAGGATTGCTCGAGTCTTGGTGTGAGGGCGATTGCAGTTGGGTGTTCTTAACCCGCATTAAGGTGCTGATTTGTCCTGTGCATGTTGCCTCCCGATGGTTGCTGGAGTTCTTCAAGTGCGCCAGTTGACGCTTGACTGCCCGAATGCTCCACTGACTGTTCCTGTGTCTCAGGTATTCGCAGGTCGTGCCGCAGGGTTGCTGTTGTCCTGCCACTCGAACCGATTGGAGTCTTTTTGACGGTGGGCATTCACGCAGTCGCACCATTGCTCGATTGATCTTTTTCCAGATTCAACCGCTTGAACCGGAGTCCTGAAGCGTGTGCCCTCGAGAAAATCTTGCGTGGCCAATCTGCTGTAATCCTGGGCTGTTCGTTTCATTCGTGCCTCCTTGAACTTGATTCAAGGTTAGATGGTCAAACTGTCATCGAACTGATTCCAAGCTGTTTCTCAGCCATATTTTGAATGGTTCGCATCAATCAGCCGGGGATCAGTTTCGCCACAGTTCAGGATCAGCAACCGCGCCTGGGGTCAAAGGTGCATGTGGTTCATTGTCCCAAGCATTCATCTCGAGCGAACGCGACTGGAAATGTTCAGCGCGATGAGGAGATCCCATGGAGGCTCAAAAATCGCTGCTCGTGACCGGCACGGTGATCGTTCTTGTTTTGGCGATCAGCAACCTGGAGAACCTTGGAAGGCAAAGCCCATTCGCGTTACCGTTTCTGGGTTCTCACGCCCTGCCAACCCGTTTTTTGGGATTCCTGGCGATCATCGTGGTGGCGTTGGCGCTTTACCTTTCGGCTGGATTCAATGCCACGCACGCAACGGCCCGTCGCGCCCCCGATCTTGAGCGCATCGATGGGTTGCGAACTGCGCTGGATAACCGCGAAGCAAACCGTGTTGAGGCGCTTCATGCTTCGTTGAAAGATCACTCGGTATTCTTGACGCGACTCGAGTCAAGAAATCATTTGGCAGAAGGTGAAATCGAAAATGATTTGCGGCAAGGGATTTTCAATGCCCCCGATGACGAACATCCATTCGCCGACAGTTTCGACAAGTCGCACAAAGTGCTGAACATCGCCTCAAAAAACGTTCTTTGAATGCTGACTCGAGGGTGCCAACGAAAGTGTGACCCTCTATCGAGAATTGAATGCTCGAGTCCTTGGCGCATTTGCTCTTCATCACGCCATCTCAGCCAATGATTTCAGCAATTGGCTGCTGAAATCTGATGATCCTTCCAGGGCCGCCACACTTGCCGAAGAAGCCGTGCATGTTCTGAAACCCGTGTTTGTTCAAGCCCCACAAGCGGTTGCGAATCGGGTGCGTCAATATCTTCGCGATTGTTTGCAGTGTTTGGTCTCGAGTCGGACCCAACCTTGCTTGAAGGCTTGCAGCACTTGCTCGAGGATTCATGACCTTTGAACCTTATCTCCGCTCAAACAGTGGGAATACACAGGAAAGACTTTAGGTTGAACCGACACTCCCTGTCAGCACGCTCGAGAACCACGTTGGAACCTGGCCTTTGAAGTACCGTTCGCCCCAAGCCGTCGCCCATTCCGCGTACCGATCATCAGTAATCGCATTTCGTGCCGCCTCGGTGATCCGGTGCAGGCAGCGGATGTTATGCAATGACAGCAACCTTGGCGCGAGCATTTCTCCGGCTTTGATCAGGTGGGAGATGTACGCCCGAGTGTGTTTCTGGCAGGCGTAACAATCGCAATCGGACTCGAGCGGGCGCATGTCTTCGCGCATACTTGAGTTGTTGAGGTTCATGCGTCCATCCATTGTCAGCGCATAGCCAAATCGGGCGGTGCGTGTCGGGTAAACGCAATCGAACATGTCCACACCAAGCGCGATGCTGGCGACCAAATCTTCGGGGAAACCGACACCCATCAGGTATCGCGGTTTGTTCGTGGGCAGGTGGGCGCTGGCGAAGGCGATGCTTGGGTACATTTCTTCTTTGCTTTCACCGACGGCGAGGCCACCAATCGCAAAGCCTGGTGTTGAAAACGGAACGGTCGCCTCGAGACTCTGGAGGCGAAGTTTCAAATCCACGCCGCCTTGGACAATCGCAAACAGTGCCTGATCGTCTCGGGTTTTCGCTTGCAAACTCCGCTCGAGCCAACGTGCGGTGCGCTCGAGTGAATTCTTGCCGTACTCGAACGTTGCCGGGTGCGGTGGGCATTCGTCAAAGGCCATGATGATGTCTGCACCCAACAATTCCTGCGTGCGGATGCTGGATTCCGGTGTCATCTCGAGCGGATCGCCGTTGATGTGGTTCTTGAAGGTCACGCCATGTTCGGTGATGACCCGAGCATCGGCCAGGCTCATGACTTGAAAGCCACCAGAGTCCGTCAGGAACGGGCCGGGATAACCGGTGAATCCCGGCAGGCCACCGTGCCGCGCCACCATCTTTGGGCCGGGTCTCAGCAGCAAATGGTACGTGTTGCCCAGAATGATCTGCGATCCCACCTCGAGCACCTCTTGCGCCGACAATCCCTTGACCGTGCCTTGTGTGCCGACCGGCATGAACATCGGTGTCCTCACCGTGCCGTGCGGTGTCGAAAAGGTGGCGACCCGAGCGCGACCACTGGAGAATTGGATGGTGAAATCAAACACGGGACTCCAAAAGCAGGTGAAAGCGAAAAGGTGAAAGGTCAAAGTAGAACACCAAAACCAGGTTCGAGATCGATAGGTTTTGGGTTTTTTACCCTTTCACCTTTGACCTTTTCCCTGGGTTTACTCCATGTTCTCGAGGTTCGCGTTCGAGTAGACGTTTTGCACATCATCCAAATCCTCAAGCATTTCCAGAAGCTTCACGACCTTGCCCGCGTCGGCAGCTTCGAGTTCTGTCGTGTTCGCCGCGATGCTGGTGAATTCGGCGACCAGCGGCTCGAGGTTTTTGGCGCGGAAGCCTTCGGCGACCGGGATCATGTCGGCGAAGGTGGTGTAGACATCCAGGCGAGGTTCGCCGTCCTCGTCATACGCCTCGAGATCGTCCGCACCGAGTTCAATGGCGAGTTCCTGCGTGGCATCGTCGTTTTTGGCGAGGGTGATGATGCCTTTGCGTTCAAACATCCAGGCGACCCCGCCGCTCATGCTGCCACCGAGTTTGGTGAACACATGACGTACTTCTGGTGCGGTGCGGTTGCGGTTGTCGGTCAGTGCATACACGAGGATCGCCACGCCGTTCGGTCCGTAACCTTCGTAGACGACCTCCTCGGGGCCGGGGCCAGCACTGGCTCCGACGGCCCGTTCGATGGCCCTCGAGACGTGATCGTTCGGGACTTTATCGGTTCGGGCTGCCGCGAGCGCGTTTTTCAA
>JANOWZ010000667.1:0-3769 GCA_031418155.1 Deinococcales bacterium | reverse complement strand
TTGAAATTTCTGGCGGCGGTTTCTGTGACGTTCTGCTCGAGGATGCCGCCTTGAATGCTCAAGAGTCGGATCAGGTTTTGCCGATCCTGGAGACTTTCGGCGATCAGGTGCGCCAGGCTGCGCGGCGTGTGCGTCAGGGTTTGCTCGAGTTCGTGATCCAGGTGATCGAACCAGTGCTCGAGTTCTTGGCCGAGAAGTGCCAGCAGCAGTTCTTCTTTGCTTTGGAAGTACAAGTAGGTTGTGCCTTTGGCGAGTTTCGCTTGGGTGGCAACTTGGTTCATGGTGATGCTCGAGAACGTGCCCTGTGTCCAGAGGGTGCGGGCGGTTTCCAGAAGGTGTTCGCGGCGCTCGAGTTTGGCTTGGTCGTTGCGGGCGCGGCGCTTGGGTGGCTCGTTCAGTTTTTGAGGATCTACCTTACTGACCATGAGTCAGACAATAGATGACCTTTGGTCATTTGTCAAATTCGGATTGATCTCGAGGATGAATGACTGTCGGTCAGCCCGAGATTGGGAGTGCTTCCACTCCTTCGGTTCAGTCGAGACGCGAAACAGTCAAATATATCGCTGAGCAAAGAAAAAACCAATCTTTTTAAACCAAGTGCAGATCGATCCGTCCATGACGCACCTCGAGCCCGCCACAGACGCACTCCAGGCCATGTCGGAATCGACCAAAGCGCAAGGCTTCACTGATGCACAGTTAAACCAAGACCGTTCAGGAGGTGTAAGAGTCTGTTCAGAAAGTCTTTAGTACAACGTTCTCTGAACCACTCGGTCTCGGGATCAACCTTGGGCTGAGCAGGACAGAACCCCAAGTATGCGCAGAAGGAAGGGAACACATGGCCAAGATCATTGCAGTAGACGATTCAATGGCAGACCTCAAACTGGTTGAAAGCGTGCTCGCCAACAACCACCGCGTCATCCTGTGCCAGGACGGAACCAACGTTGAGGATCGCGTCAGCACCGAACAACCAGACTTGCTGTTGCTGGATGTCGTCATGCCACAACGCAACGGCTACGAAATCCTGCGCAAACTCAAACGCGACGAAAAAATGAAACACATCCCGGTCATGGTCATTTCCTCGAAAGGCAATCCGACCGACATCGAATGGGGTAAACGTCAAGGCGCGGACGCATACCTGGTCAAGCCATACACCCCGGAGGCACTGAACGCCGCCGTGAACGGACTGCTTCGCAAATGACACAGGCCGCGCCCGCCCACTCAAACTCAGCCAGCCCATACCTCCCGGCGAAACTCGAGCAGTTTCGTCGCGCCTGCCTGTTCACGGTCGGTGAGCACATGTTCGTCACCAACGGAACCTTCAACCGGCAGTTCGTGCGCGTCGAGAAGTTGACCCCGGTGCCACGTGGTCCGCAGGCATTGCTGGGCTTGTTCGCGGTGCGCAGCCAAGTCCGTCCCCTGTACCGCCTCGAGCGTTTGCTCGGCATGAGCGAGGCCACCGATCATGGGCGCAACGAAACCGCAGCCCTGTTCGAGGTGGCGGGCAACACCTTCGCCGTGATGGTCAGTGCGGTGCTGGGTTTTCCGAACTTCAACACCGATACCTTCTTGCCATTGAACGCCTCACACCCAGCCGGATTGCGTGACCTGGCGCTCGGGACGGTTGTGCTCGAGGGGAAAACCGCAATCATTTTGGACCTTGAGGTGCTGCTGACCCGAATTCAAGGTCAGGTTGAACCTGCCGCTGCGTTTGCTGCGGGTCTTGCCGAACCGCTCGCTGTTGCATAAAAGCCGTACCGAGTCGGGAAGCCCCGACTCGGTACGCAGAACCTGGCTCCTGAGTTGAAAGTGGTTCAGATTCGCAGGGGCAGTTTGGCCGATCAGATTATTTTTGGTCAGATTTTGAAATTGGCTGGTATGGAACGGCCTCGAGTGCGTTCTGACCGAAAAATGAACGAGACCGCGCCTACAATTTGCTCATATTCAAAAGAATTGCACTGTTCACATTATTCTATCAAATCAAGTTTAAGACCAGATGTAAGCCAAGCCCCAAAGACGGGCTCGACACGCAACCACACCCACGGGAGGAATACCCCACATGAACAGCGACCCATCCATGTCCCGCAGCACCAGCATCACAACCCCACGCGCCGGAAGTCTCAAAAGCGCCAAGGCCCCAAAAGACTCGCAATCTCGAGACATCGGTCTGGCCCGCGTCCTGGGCAGCCTACAAGTCTGGCAGAAACTGACCCTCTTGGTGATCACCACAACCATTCCGATTGCGGTGCTCTTGTACTCGTTCTTCACCGCGCAAACCAATGACATTCAATTCTCTGCCAAAGAACAAAAAGGTCTCGAGTACCTGCTGCCACTCAAAGACTTCCTGAATCACACCCTGGAATACCGTGATGCCAGTGTCGCTGTCCAAAATGGCGATGCGGGCTTCAAGGAAATCCTGGCCCAAGAAATTGCGGAACTCAACACTGTGATTCCGAAATTGCAGGCGATGGATGCCAAGTACGGCACGGAACTCAAAACCACTCAACCCCTGAACGCGATGCTGAGCACCTGGAACACCCTCGAGAAGAACACGCCGAACCTCAGTGCACAAAAAGCGTATGAACAGCACTCGAAGTTCCTCAAAGACCAAGTGTTGCCGCTATTTGTGACGGTTGCCAACAACTCGAACCTGATTCTCGACCCGGACTTGGACACGTTCTATCTGATGGATTTGGTTGTGAACATCTTGCCAAGCTTCACCGAGACCGTCAGCCAGCGCCGAGGTCTGGCAGTCAGCGTCGCAACCAAAAAGCAGGCCAGCGCCGATGAGAAGTTCGGACTTGCCATGCTCGAGGCGCAACGTGTGCAGCTTGACGAGAAGATGACCGCCAACGTCAACTTCGTCGCTGACATCCATCCGGAACTGAAAGCCACGCTCGACAAACCCGACCAAGACGGCAACGCCTTTGCCGTCAAGGGCGAACAACTCATCCAGGCCCAAGCGATCAAATCCTCGAGCGTCACCCTGAACCCGAAAACCATTTTCGACACCTTCACCGGCGCGATTGACAACCACTTTACCTTCTATGATCTTTCAGCTACCGAACTTTCACGACTGCTGCAAATCCGCGTGGACAATTACACCCGTGGCTTGTACACCTCGCTCGCCGTGGTGTTTGGATCACTTCTCTTGGTCGGTCTGGTCGCCTTCGCCGCCGTGACCTCGATCACCGGTCCAGTCAACTCGCTGGTGCGCGTGGTTCGCAAGTTCGGTCAAGGCGATCTTTCCGAAACCGTGCCCGTCACCTCTCGAGACGAGTTGGGCCTGCTCTCGAATTCCTTCAACGAATCGATTGAACGTCTTCGCGGCCTGGTCTCCACAGAGCAAGACCGCGACAACGAACGCCGTCAACGCGAAGAATTGCAACAGAACATCGGCGAATTCTTGAACGTCACGATGGACATCGCGCAGGGCGACATGACCAAGCGCGGTAAGGTCTCCGACGACGTTCTGGGTAACGTGGTGGATGCCATCAACCTGATGGCAGAAGAACTCGGATACGTTCTCAAAGACGTGCAAGGCGTGGCCACTACCGTGAACAACGGTGCAAACACGATGTCCGCCTCGTCCGACTCGGTGCTCAAGGGTGCAGCGCAA
This sequence comes from Deinococcales bacterium, assembly GCA_031418155.1. Lineage (GTDB taxonomy): Bacteria > Deinococcota > Deinococci > Deinococcales > JAAFIG01 > JANOWZ01. The sequence goes on along the minus strand of JANOWZ010000667.1, from coordinate 153 downwards.
CAGGCAAAAGAGGCCGCGACCGCCACGACCGATACACAGAACATGGCGCAATCGATCCGCAAGATGGCCCAACGCGCCACGGAATCCGCTACGGCAGCAACGCAAACCCTGACCGCCTCGCAACAAGGTACGGAAGCCGTGAACAACACCCTG
>JANOWZ010000666.1:0-7137 GCA_031418155.1 Deinococcales bacterium | reverse complement strand
TCACGGTTTAAATCCGCAACTGCGACACCGCTACCGTTGCTGTCGTAGACCGTGTGATCGCCAACTCGGGCTTTGGTCATGTGCTCGAGCGTGTGAGTCACGAACGATTCGCTGCAACTCGAGTTTTTTGAAAAGGCGATTTGTTGAACGCTCGCGTCTACATTGGCCCGAGGCGAACCGGACGATTGCCCTTGAGCGGCACATCCGGCAAGCACAAGGCTGGCACTGGCGAGCAGCAGGTACGAATGGGTTTTCATCGTGACCTCGGGATTTCTGTGAATGAGGGCTTGTGGTTGTCTGTTATCCGAATTCAATTTTTGTGTTGCTCGGGTTTGTTTGACCCGAGGCGAACCGAACGCAACCAGAGGAGGCTGGCACAGCGGGCGTTGGTTTCACCTCGAGCCGTTGAAACTTGGAGGGACCCGAAACTCGAGCCCCTCCGGTGAACGGGCTTACTTGAAGGTTGCGTTGACCTTGTCGTTCGCTTCTTTAAGGATGTCGGCTGCTTGGGCTTGACCCAAGAAGATTCTGTCCAAAGCGACCGTCATGACATCACCGATTTGCGCGGCGTTGTCGGTAATGGGGAACAGGAATGTGGTGTTCTTGGCGAGTGCCTGCTTGGTGAAGGCGCTGACATCCACACCCTTGCCTTTGAAGGCTTTGAGTGCCTTACCGACGGCGCTTGGAATGGCTGGGAAAACCACGCCGAAATCACCAACGACATCTTGGCAGGCGGCGGAGCCCATGTATTTGAGCCATTGCCAGGCTTCTTTTTGGTGCTTGCTGCCGACCCAGATGGAATCGGCCAGACCGTTGAACATGGTCTTGCGTCCTGCTGGGCCAACGGGCAGTTGCGCGAAGCCAATGTCAAACTTCGAGTTGCTTTTGTACGAACCAATCGTCCATGAACCGTCGAAAATCATTGCGGCTTTTCCGGCGGTGAACACGCTGTTGCCCTGGTTGGCTTTGGTGTCCTTGTACAACGGCGAGTAGCCCTTCTTGAGGCTCATGTCGGCCTGCCATTGCAGTGATTCGGCCAGTTTTGGATCATCGTAGTTGTACTTTTTGGTCCAAGGGCCATCGTTGAATTTAAAGCCGTTGGAGACCGCGAAGTGGCTCCATTCGGTTTGACCATAAGCGCCACCGGCGCTGTTACCCGGCAGGCTGATCCAACCGAATTGCTTGACTTTGCTTTTGTCGAAGTTGGCAGTTCCGCCACGGTTGCCATTCTCATCAATGGTCAGCTTGGCAACGGCTTTCTCGAAGGATCCGCCGTCCTTTGGATTCCATTTCAGGTTGCTCAAGCTGGCTTCGCTGATGCCTGCGGCCTTGATCATGGCCTTGTTGTAAATGATGGCAACGGTGTCCCAATCTTTGGGCAGACCGTATTGACGACCGTCACGTCCCCAGAGTTTGTAGAGTTCGCCGGTGTAGGCATCGGTTGGAACCTTGTCCTCTTTGATCCAGCCGGAGACATCAAGGATTTGCTTGTTGTTGGCGTACTCGGGGTACTTGGCGAGGTGGTTGGTGAAGATGTCTGGTGCGGTTCCTGCGACCATGCCGGTGTTGATGCCGGTCCAGTAGTCGTCCCAACCTTTTTGTTGGACTTTGACTTTGATGTCTGGGTTGGTTTTGCTGAAGTTCTCGGCACATTTTTTGTAGGCGGGTTCTTGGTTGCTGTCCCAGAGCCAGTACGAGATTTCGACTGGGCCTTGGGCTTGCGTTGTGGCGAACATCACGCCAAACGCGGCGAGGATGGGGCTGAACAGGAGCACTTTGTTGATCTTCATGACTTCCTCCAGATGAGTGGCGAAAACGAAATGGCCCACTTTTCTTGCAAATACATCCCTACAAATGATCTTCTGGGGTCCTCCTTTCAAGTGGTGAATGAGCGGTGCTGGACAGGCTCGAGGTGCGTGAGTTCACAATCCTCGAGCGAGGATAGGGTCAGGGTAGTGGTTGTGCGGGCTGTGCTGGAAAGGGCCTACTTGCCGCCGCTGAATTGTAGGGACTCGACCACTTGCCGTCCGAAGAACACGAGCAACAAAAACACAGGAACCACACTGATAAAAGTGCCAGCCATCAATCCGGTCCAGTCGGGTGGGCCTGAAGGCTGATTGGCCTTAAATTGCTGCAAGGCGACCGTGAGCACACGCAGGTTTTCGTCCGAACCAGAATTGATCAGGTACGGCCATAAGAATTCGTTCCACATGTTGATCGAGGTCAGAATCCCGAGCGTTGCAAGTGGGCCTCGAGCCAGCGGCAGCACGATGCGCCAGAAAATGAACGCGGGACTTGCGCCGTCCAACTTCGCGGCCTCCTCAAGTTCGACCGGCACGCTGATGAAAAATTGACGCAGGAAGAAAATGGCGAACGGTGTCGAAAGCACGTATGGCGCAACCATGCCTTGGAAGGTGTTGAGCCAACCAAGATTTTTGATCAGAATAAAGTTTGGAATGAACAGCACAATGCCGGGAATCATCAGTGCGGTCAGGATCATCGTGAACAAAAAGTTGCGGCCCGGAAAGTTCAGGCGGGCAAACGCATATGCTGCCATCGCGCTGAACAGAATTTGACCAGAGACGGTCACGGCCACGAAGATCAAGGAGTTGCGCAGGGCCAGAAGGAAGTTTGCGCTTTCGGCACTGACCCCGACGGCCCGAGCGTCTTCGATGCTGACCAACCCGACGACTCGAGCAAAATTGAACAGTGTCGCATCGGCGGGCAGGAGTTGCGAGGCGGTTTCGGCCAGAACATTATGACTGGTCAGTGCGGTTTTGAGTACGTAATAGACAGGAAAAACGGACAGAAAGACGAAGATGCTCAGCAGAATCCAGGCTGCGATCCGTCCGGGATTGATCGGCTTGCCCGATTTCGGACTCGAGGTGGTTGTGGTGGCAACGCTTGCTGTGGTCATGGCTGTCTCCTCGAGATGAATTTAGGCGAGATCGGATTGGTCGGCACGGAACAAGCGCAGCTGCACCAACGAAAACACGATCAGGATGGCGAACAACACCATCGACATCGCGGTGGCGTACCCCATCTTGAAGAACTTGAAGGCGTTGTCGTAAATGTAAAACACGATCACCCGAGTCACTTCCATCGGGCCGCCGTTGGTGGCGACCGCCACGGTGTCGTAAATCTGGAACGAACCGATGATGCTGGTGACCAGCACGAAGACTGTCACCGGACGAAGAAGTGGCAAGGTGATTCGCCAGAAGGTCGTCCATTCGCTCGAGCCGTCAATCGTTGCGGCCTCGTAGACGCTTTTGGGAATACCCTGCAAACCGGCATAGAAGAGGATCGCGGTCAGGCCCATGTGTCGCCAGATGTTGATGAACGCTATCGTCGGCAGCGCCAAATCCGGCGAACCGATGAACGCCTGGTGCGGAATGCCGAAGACACCCATCACGCCATTGACCATGCCCAGCAATGGATCGAGCAACCACAACCAGATCATCGCCGCGATCACGTTCGAGAGCAGGTACGGCAGAATCAGAGCGCCGCGCACGAACATAGATTTGGTCAGGCGATCCATTGCCACAGCCAAGAACAGGCCGATCACGGTTTGAAACGGAATGTTGTAAAGCACGTACAGTGCGGTCGTTCGCAAAGCATTCCAGAACGCCGGGTCATTGGCAAGCGCCTGGTAATTCTCGAGCCCAACAAAATCGGCATCGCGCAGCAGGTTCCAATTGGTCAGGCTGATGTACGCGCCACGCACCACTGGCAACAGCACAAAGGTCACAAACCCGATCATGGCGGGCAGAATGAACAAATACCCGGTGATCGCTTCCTGGGTGATGAAAGCACTCAGGGGGCCGCGTTTGCGAACCGTGGATTGCGCGGTGTTGATCGCCATCTCGGAATTCATTGGAACCTCCGTGCGGGTGTGCTGAACAATTGCGGCTCGAGATGAGCGTGAACACTCATGGACAATGGATAGACGAACAACTTGGTGCGGAAGTGTGACCGCATTAACACGTGTGATTAACTCGAGTTAATAGATTTAAGCAGAGAAGAAGGTGGTTTGTCAAGACCCGATCTCACGGGCATTTTCTGGCATTCTGGACGGCATCCCGAGCAGGAATGACCTTCGCCTTTCTTTGGGTGTGACCAACAATACCACCCAAAGCCTGGATTTTGACAAAAACACACCCAAATCTTCGAGCGAAATCGAGGTTGAGGTTCGTGAAGGCGGTCAAGACCGGTTTTGCGACCCGCTTGAGGCAGGCTGGCTCAGCCATGTTTGAGGTTCGATGAAACCCTGCGACTCGAGGTTCGACTGTGGTCTTAGGACTCGAGGTTCAACCAGTCCACCTCTGCCGCCGTCAATTGCAACTCGAGTGCCGACCATGAACTGGCGGTTTCACTGGTGCTGCGCGGACCAATCAATGGAAAGGTTGGGAATGGTTGCGCCAAAACGTAGGCGAGCGCAATTTGAATCGGCGTGACACCTTTCGCTGCCGCCAACTCTCGAGCCCGTTCGAGCCGTGCAAAATTATCATCGCTGTACCAGCAACGCACCAGTTCTTCATTGCTGCGATCCTTCGGATCGGCGATCACAAAGAATCCTCGAGACTGACTGGACCACGGCATCAAGACCGTTTGCGTCTCCTTCAGCCATGTTCGAAACTCGAGGTCGGAGGCGCTCAAGCAACCCGCCCAAACCGCATTAACCATACGTGCAAGACTGAATTGGTTGCTGACCACAGAAAATCCTTGCAAGCCATTTGCGGCGGCATATGCGTTCGCCGCCTTGACCCGCTCGAGCGACCAGTTGGAACCACCAAAGATTTTCAACTTGCCTGCATTCCGATGCGCATTCAAGACATCCACAAACTCACCAACCGGAACGTCCATGTTATCCCGATGCATGATGTAAATGTCCACACCATCCGTCTGCAAACGCTCGAGACTTTCCGTCAACTGGCTCGAGAGTCCCTCCGGAGTGCAATACGGTGTGTGCGCTCCCTTGCCAAGCAGCACGATCTGATCGCGCACGCCTCGCACCTGCATCCATGCGCCAAAATTTGTCTCGCACTTACCGCCACCGTAAACGTAAGCGTTGTCAAACACATTGCCGCCACGCTCGAGGAAATCGTCAAGCACATCCCACTGTTCGGGCGTGGTTTGGTTGTCCACCCCCATCACCAAACGCGAAGCGGTTTTCTCGAGGCCAGGAATTTGCTGATGTGTGCTCATGTGCCTGTCAGTGTATCGCTCAATCGATTGTCACACTCGAGGTTCACAGGCCAAAGTGCGTCTGTTGTGTAAGATCGCGCATGACTCCCGTCCGCTTGATCGCAATCGCTGCGTTTCTCACGGCCTCTCTGACTGGTTGCCCAGATCCGAAACCGGCGGCCGTGTGCGACCTGAGCAATGAACAATGGACAACGATTGAAGGCAACGGTTCGCATTCGACCGCTCGAGTCTGGAACGAATTGATTGTTTACGCGATCCGTAAGGATTTGCCACAACCAACGGTGCATGCCAGAAATTTGTTTCACCTGTCCGCCGCGATGTACGACGCTTGGGCCAGCCAAGACGCAACCGCGCAGGGTGTGTTCTTCAAGGAAAAAATTGCGACCACAAATGATGCCGCTCGAGCCGAAACCATTGCCTTCGCCGCACATCGCATTTTGAAATCTCGATACGCGAGCAGCGCCAACCCGATCACGCTCGAGTGTTTCGATGTGGGTTTGAAACGGGCCGGGTTCGATCCGAACAATACAAGTACGCAAGGTGACACGCCCGCCGCGTTTGGCAATCGGATCGGACAAACGGTACTCGATGCGACTCGAGATGATGGATCGAACGAGGCGAACGGGTACAAAGACACGACCGGTTTCAAATCCGTCAATCCGGTCTTGCAACCCGAACAACCCGGCACGGGCATGGTCAACCCGGACCAATGGCAACCGTTGCTGCTTCAGGTGGCGTTTTCTCAGAATGGCATTCCGCAAGATGGGCAGCAGAAATTTGTTGGGGCCAGTTGGCGCGAAGTTCGACCGTTCGCCATGAAACGCACCGGCAAGCTGTATCACGATCCGGGGCCAGCCCCAACCGCGCTGAGTAGCGAAATGAAAAACAAATGGTTGCCAGACCTGTTGCGCAAACAAAGCCAACTCGATTCCATCTCGAGCGTGACAATGAACGCCTCACCGGGAGCCTTGGGAAACAATTCGCTCGGCAACAACGACGGTGTGGGTCATGTGCTCAATCCGGTCACGGGAGCGGCTTACGCGCCACAAGTGGTCAAACGCAGCGATTACTGGCGCATCGTCGCCGAATTCTGGGCGGACGGTCCAAGTTCGGAAACACCACCCGGACATTGGAACGTGCTCGCCAACAAGGTCAGTGACTCGAGCGGCTTTAAACGACAATTTGCTGGCATGGGCAATGAGGTTTCAAAACTCGAGTGGGATGTCAAAACGTACCTGGCCCTGAACGGCGCACTGCACGACGCCGCGATCACCGCCTGGGAAATCAAACGCGATTCGATCACGGCCCGACCGATTTCACTGGTGCGTTTCTTGGCGGTCACGAACAAGCTGCCCGAAATTCCCGGATTGATCGAAAGACGCAACGGCAAATTTCAAGTGCTCAGTTGGCATCCGAACCTCTCACCAGACTCGAGCATCGTTTGGGCGGATGCAGACACCTGGGTTCCGTACCAATTGAACACGTTCGTCACGCCCGCGTTTCCCGGATTCGTCTCCGGGCATTCGACCTTCAGTCGCGCCGCCGCCGAAGTCCTGACCAACCTGACCGGATCGGCATTCTTCCCAGGCGGAATGCTCGAGGTGATCGTGCCAGCCAATTCACTCAAGATTGACCCGAGCCAAAATGCTGAGGTTCGATTGCAATGGGCCACGTACTACGACGCGGCAGATCAAGCCGGACAATCCCGCATTTGGGGCGGCATTCACATCGAACCGGACGATTTTACGGGCCGGAAAATTGGGCGGCAAATCGGACTGGATGCGGTGGCCTTGGCACGAAAATATTTTTCTGGCACGGCACCATAACTCCAGGATTGTCAAGCTCGAGGTTCGAGAACCACGCAGAAAAGCCATCATTCACTCGAGGCGGGATGGTTCGAATCGCCTGCGAGGATTCAACTCGAGTGCGGTT
>JANOWZ010000665.1:0-5317 GCA_031418155.1 Deinococcales bacterium | reverse complement strand
TCGTCAAATTCTGCCGGTGGCACGAACCGTTCGACCGGCAAGTGAAGGCGCGTCGGTTGCAGGTACTGCCCGAAGGTCACGAAATCGACCTTGGCCACCCGCAGGTCACGCAAGACCTCGAGCACCTCTTGACGGCTTTCGCCCAACCCGAGCATGACGCTGGATTTGGTGTAGACCTCGCGGCCAAAGGTTTTCGCCGCCTCGAGCACGTTCAGGGTTTGCCGGTATCCGGCACGGGCATCGCGGACCGGATGGGTCAGGCGTTCGACGGTTTCAATGTTTTGCGCAAAGACATCGATCCCCGAATGCACGACTTCGCGCACGCTCTCGAGGTTGCCCGCGAAATCTGGGGTCAGGGCCTCAACTTTGACCTGCGGCGTGCGCGTTTTGATCGCCCGGACCGTGCGGGCAAAATGGGCCGCACCGCCATCCGGCAGATCGTCACGGTCGACGCTGGTCAGGACCGCGTATTTGAGGTTCATCAGTTCGACGCTCTCGGCGATGTGTTCGGGCTCGAGCGGATCGAGTCTGCCCTGCGGGTTGCCGGTGTTGACCGCGCAGAACTTGCAGGCTCGAGTGCAAACCGAACCCATCAGCATGAAGGTCGCCGTGCCAGCCGCCCAGCATTCGGCGATGTTCGGGCACATCGCCTCCTGGCAAACCGTGGTCAGGTTGTGCCGCCCAACGATCTCTTTGATGTTGCCGTATTCGATCCCGGAGGGCAACGAAACCTTCAGCCAGTCGGGTTTACGGGCCCGGATGGGTTCGGCCCCGTTGCGGTGAATGCCGTCACGAACGACGGGAAAATCGTACTCGCGTTGCGGTTTAATCATGCTGACACCTGATTTCCTGTCTCGGTTGATTCAGTCTCGGTAATTTCTGTCCCGGTTACTTCTGTCCCGTTCGTTTCGGTCTCGTTTACTTCTGTCTGGCTGGTTCCTGATCCGCCCGATTCTGGTCCATACGCAACCTCGAGTCCGCGCAACTCATCCGTCCAACGGTACCCGGCAAATTCGCTTCGAAATGCAGTCTCGAGTCTGGTTTTGACTTCACCCATGCTCACGCTTTGTCCGAGCAACTTCTTGAGACTGGTCATGCGCGTGTCCGTCAGGCCGCACGGCACGATCAACTCAAAGTCCTCGAGGTTCGTGTTGATATTCAAGGCCAAACCGTGAATGGCGACGTTGCGTTTGATCGCCACGCCGATGCTGCCGATCTTGTCCTCGCCGACGTAGACACCCGCATAACCGGGGTTGGGTCGGGCCTGAATCCCATACATCTCGAGCAGCCGGATTTGCACGTTCTCGAGGCGGCGCAAGAAATCGCGCACCCGTCTTCCCACGGGAAAGATCGGGTAGGCGACCAATTGACCCGGACCGTGATACGTCACGGTCCCACCGCGTTCGGTCATGACCAGATCGATCCCGGCAACCTCAAGTGCTGTGGGCGAGGCGAGTAAATTCGTGCCGATCTCATCTTTGCGCCCGTGGGTGATGACCCGCGGATGCTCGAGAAGCAGCAATGTTGGTGGCGCGAGCCCATCCGCAACCCGAGCGTGCGTCTCGAGTTGCAACTCATACGCATCTTGGTATTGGATCAAGCCCAAGTCTCGGCAGGAAAAGCCAGTCACACGCCCAGTCTACCGCCAGAAAGTGCTGACACACGGACTTGCAAGGCACATTTCCCGGCGCGGTGGCGCATTTTGCATCCGATCCAGACCGGCGGGTGTTAGCCTGAATCCCATGCGTGTCGGGATTCTCATGCACGGGCTCGAGGGGCGTCAGACGGGCGTGGCGCGGTACATGCAAGAACTCTTGCGGGCGCTCGCGGCGCTTCCTGATCGGCCCGAAATCGTGATCCTGACCGATGGTGATCTGAGCCCAATCGGGACGGCGCTTGAGACGATGGAACGCCCTCGAGATGGGCTGCTGAATGCATTGTTCAAGCTGATGGGCGTGCTGCAACGGCTGGTCGGGTTGCGGGTGGCGTACATTTTGGTCGGCAGCATGGTCGCACCTCTGGCGGCGAAACGCTTGAAACTCGACGTGATCCATGACCTGACTGGCCTACTGCCGAATGCGTTTGGTGGCGGCGGTGCTCGAGTTGTCACAACCCTACATGACCTGATCTCTTACGCCAATCCGGGCACGAACGACTGGATGGATGACCTGATTCAGTTCCGTTGGTTGCCGTGGGCGGCCCCAAAAGTCGATGCGATGGTCACGGTCAGCCGTTCGGCGGGCGATGATGCCGTGAAATACCTGAAGATTCGCCCGGAGAAAATCCACGTCGTGCATCACGGAGTCCTGCCAATTTATCAACCTCAGGATGAATCCAGGCTCGAGGCGGTTCGAGACCGATACGGGTTACCACACGGATACATCCTGTTTGTCGGTGCGGTCGTCGAACGCAAGAACTTGCGCCGCGTGCTCGAGGCATGCGCCGTGCTTTGGACCCGAGGGGAGGGTGTGCCGTTGGTGCTGGTCGGGCCAAAATCGGCGCGATCTTCCGGCATCCTCTCAGCGGTTGAAGCCTCTGGTCTGGCCGACCAGATCATCTTCACCGATTACGTGCCCGAGTCCGACCTGCCAGCCCTGTATGCGGCGGCGACCGTGTTCGTTTACCCATCACTCTACGAGGGGTTCGGAATTCCGGTGATCGAGGCGATGGCCTGCGGAACGCCTGTCATCACCTCGAACATTTCGTCCTTGCCGGAGGTGGCGGGCGATGCCGCCATCACCGTTGACCCAACCAGCAGCGATGAGATCCGTGCGGCGCTCGAACGCCTGCTCTCGAGCCCGGAATTGCGGATCGAATTGCGACAGCGCGGTTTCGAGCAGGCCAAATTATTCACCTGGGCGCACGCGGCACAGGCGACACTCGAGGTGTATCGACGGATCACTTGATCGACTCGAGTCATCAATGGTTTGGGAGTTGGGCGGTGTGGTGCTTGGTGTGCCACGCGGCAAGCCGTAAGAGTTCGAGTGTGGTCAACGGTCCAAAAAACGATTGGACCACACAAACCGTCTCGAGCAACCCGGCGGCATGAACGGCGTTCGCTCCACTTTCGAGGACCGCAAACGCCGCCAAATGGTCCCGAAGCAAGTCTGACGCACTTCGATCCGCTCTAGGTTCTCCGGCTGGGCTGATGGCGCGACCGTCATTGGTGACGTGGCCTCGGGGCATGGTGAAGACCGGTTTCCCCAACACGGTTCGCTCGAGGCATTTGGCGAAAAAGGCGTTCGCACCATTCAGGTGATCGATGATCTGGGCGGGACTCCACGCACCGGTTTGGATTGGGACGTACAGCGCATCGGTCAGGTTCTCGAGACGTGTTGAGAGTCCATCGCGGGCAACTTGCAGGCTCTCGAGCACGGCGGGCAAGCCCTGGCCCTGCTTCTCGAGGAATGCTTTGGAAAGGTATTCGTTCAATTCGGGCATCGGTTCACCTCATCGCTTAGAAAACCTTTGGCAGATGTCTTGCCAGAAACTCGAGCCTGGACCGGTCCAATTTACGCCCAACGCCTCGGCGACGGTTGCGCCGAGATCGGCAAAGGTTTCGCGGTCGCCCAAGTTGACCATGCCGATTCCGGGCCGGTACGCGAGCAACAGGCCGTGTTCGCGGGTGTGGTCCGTACCGAACCAGGTTGGATCATTGCCGTGGTCGCTGGTGATGATGAGCAGCCCATCTGGGGGTACAAGCTCAAGGATTGCGGGCAGTTGCGCGTCGAATTCAACCAGGGCTCGGGCGTATCCTGGTACGTCGCGGCGATGGCCAAATTTGGCATCGAAATCGACGAGGTTCAAAAACGCCAACCCGTGCAAACCACGACGCATGACCTCGAGCAGTTTGGTCACGCCATCGTTGTTGTTGTCCGTGTGAATCGATTGCGTGAAACTCCGATTCGCGTAAATGTCCGGGATTTTGCCCAGACCAATCACCTCGAGTTTGGACGCAAACAACGCATCAAGCACATTTTCTGGCGGTTCGAGGCTGAAGTCCTTTCGGGCTTCGTTGACCCGTTCAAACGGATGCGAACCCCTGAAAGGGCGGGCAATCACCCGAGCGACCGCAAATTCGCCCCGCAAAATGGCCCTGGCCTTGATGCACCATTCGTACAGCGTCTGAAGCGGCACTCGATCCACGTGCGCGGCAATCTGAAACACGCTGTCACCGCTCGTGTAGACGATTGGGAAACCCGTCTCGAGATGCTGTGCCCCAAAATCCCGAATCACATCCGTCCCCGAGTACGGTTTGTTGCACAACCAAGCATTCTTGCCCGGATGTCCAATCGCACTCGAGAAAGCATCCATCACGACCGGCGGGAACCCATCGAAGAAGGTTTTGAATGGGTGCTCGAGTTGCACGCCCATGAACTCCCAATGCCCGGTACTGGTGTCTTTGCCGAGCGAGACCTCGCGCATTCGGCCATAGGCTCCATGAACGGTGGGTTTTCCCGCATTCACGGTCGGAATCAAGCCCAGGCCAAGCGACTCGAGGTTCGGCAATTTGATTCCTGCACCTTCGAGCACGTGGTTGATCGTGTGCGATCCCAGATCACCGTCCGGGTGTTCCGGGCTGGCGGAGAAATTCCGGGCATCCGGCAATTCACCCATGCCGACAGAATCGAGCACGATCACGAATACACCGCGGGCGTTTGGCATGACTCGAGCGTACCTCAGGTTGCCTTGAACGGTGCGATTTGAGCCGCGATTTTGGCGGTAAGTGACTGAAATCTCGAGCCCAAGCACCATTCCCCAGGTTTCAGGACGTATTCTGAGGGTCGGCGCGTGATTTGACCAGAACCCAAAGCGTTCACAGGGGTAGCATTCGCGCACCATCGAATCGGCCCGAAATTCCTCAGGAATCCCAGAAATCAGCGTGCTAGACTGTGTTACTTAAGCCGTGTCTCCCAACCCGAGGTCCTATGCAGCAGAGCATTCCCCCAGTTCCCAGTCTCAACCCAGTCTTCGACCTGAACTTTGAAGAGTCACCCAAATTGGTCGCTCGAGGTTTGATCAAACGTTACGGCAAGCGTGAGGTCGTGCGTGGTGTCAACCTTGAACTCGAGCGTGGCGAAATTGTGGCGCTGTTCGGACCGAATGGCGCTGGCAAAACGACCACGTTTTACATGATGGTGGGGTTTGTCAAACCCAACGAGGGCGGCATTTACCTGCGCGAAAACGACATCACCCGCCTGCCGATGCACCGTCGCGCCAGACTCGGGCTCGGCTACCTGCCGCAGGAGGCGAGCGCCTTCCGCCGCATGACCGCCCGTGACAACCTGTTGGCAATTTTGGAATTTCAGAACCTTTC
>JANOWZ010000664.1:0-8880 GCA_031418155.1 Deinococcales bacterium | reverse complement strand
CTTCTTTGGTCGGTGTAATGTGCGTTAAATCTCGACTTTGGTCTAGGTTTTGAGCCTATCCTTTAGCTAGCGCACAAACTTTTGAATGGCGGTACGGTGAACCTATTGCCACGCCGGAGGTTGTCATGAACGGACTCGAGTTTTTGAAGCCCATCCTTTCGGGCATTGGTGGCTATTTGCCGCAAATTCTGGGCACCCTGACGCTGCTGATTGGAACCTTCGTTGCCGCGACCGTGATCCGCACGGTGCTCAAAAAAGTCCTCGAGCGGGCCGGGTTGGAAACGCGCCTCGGCAGCCCCGGATTGAACGCCACGCTCGCCCAGGCGGCTTACGGGCTGGTTTGGTTGCTCGGCCTGCCCGCGATCCTCAGCGCCTTCGGTTTGACGGCGATGCTCGAGCCGGTCAATGCGCTGGTTTCACAACTGCTCGGCTTTGTGCCCAAATTGCTCGGTGCGGTCGTGATTTTGTTCGTTGGCCTGATGATCGCCAAAATCTTGCGCGAGATCGTGACCGCAGCCCTGACCGCCGCCGGGTCCGAACGCCTGACGCAAAGCCTGAACATGGGTGATGCGCTCGGCAAGGGTGGCCTGGGTGGGCTGGTCGGCAGCGTGGTCTTCCTGCTGGTCTTGCTGCCGGTCGCCGTCGGAGCGCTCGAGCCTTTGGGTTTAACGGCCATCACCAACACTGTCGCGGGCCTTCTACAAACGATTACTGACCTGCTGCCGAAATTTCTCGGTGCGGGCATCATTTTGACCTTCGCGGTCGTGATGGGTCGCGTGATCGCCGACATCATCGCCGCTGCGCTCGCTGGCCTGAATTTTGACGCGCTGCCCAAAAGCCTCGGCATGGGCGAGAACGCCCGCATCGGTGGACGCACCGCCTCGAAACTCGTCGGTGAACTGGTGATGTTCGGCGTGGTCCTGACCGCCGCCACCCAAGCCTCCGAGGTGCTGGGCATCAAAGTCCTGACCGAGGTGATCTCGAGCATCGGATCGTTCCTGGCCCAAAGTGTCGGTGCAGTTGTGGTGTTGCTGGCAGGCATCTGGTTGGCGAACATGGCCGGAACCAGCATCCTCAAATCAGGCAGTAAGAACGCTGGCGCGTATTCGATTCTGGCTCGAGTCGGAATTTTGTTCTGCACGATTCCGTTTGTGCTGCGCGGCCTGGGCTTGCCGAGCGAAATTGTGGTCCTGGCGTTTGGCAGCGTCGTCGTGGCCCTCAGCGTTGCGATGGCGCTCGCCTTCGGCATCGGCGGACAACGCATCGCCGCCAACATCCTCGAGCAATCGGTGCGCCCGATGTTGACTGACCAATCAAGCTCGAGATCGGAGCCCGAATCGCCATGACCAGATTGCAATTCAGGCTCGGAATCGTTTCACTGCTGGCCCCGCTGATGGTGCTGGCGTGCGGCGCTTTGATCGCCTGGATTGCCCGCTCAAGCCTGCCCGAATGGAGTTTATGGCTGATGCTCACGGTGTTCACCCTCGTGACCGCGCTGCTCACGCAATGGTTCGCCCGCAACTTGCGCCATGACCTGCGCGACACCGCTCAAAACGCCGACCGGATCGGGCGCGGCGATAGCAACGCCAACATTCCATTCCTCGAGCGTCCGATTGAACTCACGGCCTTGTCCGTCAGTCTGCAACGCATGGTCGGCTCGATGCGCAACCGCCAAACCGAACTCGAGGCGTTGAACATCGTGCTCGATGAAGGGCTGCGCGAACGCACGCAGGACATCACGGCGATTGTCGATATCGGGCAGCGTCTGGGCACGATGAAGGATTTGCGCCTGCTCTCCGAGGAAATCCTCGGAGAGTTGCAACACACGATGGATTACCGCAGCGCCTCGATCTGGCTGCGCGAACAAAAACGTGTCGTCCTCGCCGGATTTCGCGCCCCCGGCATCGAAACGCCCAGCGATGTGCTCGGCCTGCCGCTCTCTGGTCAGGAGGCAAAAATGTATTCAAGCCTCGAGCAGAACCGTCAACCGATGACGGTCAACGATTCCAAACGCAGCTTCTTTGATTGGCTCTGGGCGCAACTGGTGCAACACCCGACCACACGCCTGTACGAGAATTCCAAAGCCTGGATGATGCTGCCCTTGGTCGTGCATGACAACCTGATCGGCGCATTGCGGGTCGATCACATCGAACAAAACTTTTTTACGCCCGAACGCGAACGCCTGCTGATCGCCGTGACCAGCCAAATTGCGCTCGCGGTCGGTCATGCGCAACTGCTGGCGCAGGCCGAACAGGTCGCGGTGATCGCCGAACGCAACCGGATCGCTCGAGACTTGCACGATGCGGTTTCGCAGACACTTTTCGCCGCCAACATCGTTGCCGGAACCATCTTCAAAACTTTTGAACGCGACCCGGAGGCCGCCCGCGCCCAACTCGAGGATTTGCAACAACTCAACCGTGGGGCGCTCGCCGAACTGCGAATGCTGCTGTTTGAATTGCGCCCAGACGCGCTCGAGCACGCCAAACTCGGCGAATTGCTGCGCCACCTGGTCGATTCCGGCGAGGGCCACGGCCAAATGAGCGTGCGCCTGAATCTCGAGCAGGAACCGACGCTGCCGGGACCGGCGAAAGTCGAAATGTACCGAATCGCGCAAGAGGCGTTCAACAACATCTCCAAGCACTCACGCGCCAAACATGTGGTCGTCACCCTGCGCGGCAACCACGAATCCTGTGAACTTCGAATCGATGATGATGGCGAGGGCTTTGACCCGAACCAGGCCAAAACTGGACACTTTGGCCTCGAGAACATGCACGCACGCGCACGCGAAATTGGCGCAGTCACCAGGATCAACTCCAGCACCGGTCAGGGCACAAGCGTGCAAGTCATCTGGCCGGAAGAGGACGGAAAGAGGAACGCATGGACAACGGCATGACCCCCCCCACTTCGAGCCCAGCCCAAGCTGTCAAGATTCTGGTCGTCGATGACCACCCGATGATCCGACGCGGCATCGCATCCCTGATCAACGCTTCCGAAGGGCTCGAGTGCGTTGCCGAGGCCATCGATGGACAAGAGGCGCTCGAGATTTGCGCTCGCACAGAAGTCGATATTGTCCTGATGGACATGATCATGCCGCGCTTGGACGGTGCGACCGCCACGCAAATGATTCGTGCCAAACATCCGAATGTGCGCGTGCTGATCCTGACCAGCTTCTACGAACAGGACCAAGTGCAAAATGCGATGCGGGCCGGAGCGATGGGCTACCTGTTAAAGACCGCCTCGGCAGACGAACTGGTCGCCGCGATCCGTGCCGCGCACGCCGGACAGCGCACCCTCGCGCCGGAGGCGACTGAGGCGCTCGTGCAGGCCACGCAACCCGTCGGCACGAACCTGACCGAACGCGAACGCCGCATCCTCGAGTTGCTGAGCGAGGGGTTATCGAACCAGGACATCGCCGACCGGCTTTCGATCACGCTCGCCACGGTCAAATTTCACGTCACCAATATTCTCTCGAAACTGAGCGTCAGTTCTCGTACCGAGGCCGTGCTGTTGGCGCTCCGGCACAAACTCGTGCCATCGCCATCGTTCCGATAAACCTCGAGCAACGTGATGTGTAGGGGGCCGCTCTTGAGCGCACCATGTGCGCAAACGGTGCGCTCAAGAGCACACCCTACTCAGGCTCGAGCATTTTTAACCAATCCAGAGTGAGCAACCGGACCTTCAAGTTCGGTTGATTGTTTTGCCAGCCTCGAGCCACAAATGAACGATGCTTGAGGATCGTGAAGCCATGCTTAAAACGCCTGGTTTTTCACAGCATTCACCTCTCACCTGCGTAACGATAATCAAACAAGGACGGATTGCAATCCTTTAACCACGCCCAGAAATCCCGCTCGAGGCATTTCGAAGTCCTACCCCCGGAGGTCCAGTTGAAATTCTTACCGAAACACTTGATCTTACCCATCTTCAGTCTGACCTTACTCGGTGCGTGCAGCACACCTGCAACGCAAATCACGCGACAAGGCCCAGCGCCCGCCAGCGCCCCCGTCTCGAAGGCCTATGGCATTTGGACACCCAACACCGCCTCGGGTGACACGTGCAGCAAAGAAATCCACGATGGGTATTGGGCGCTCGGACCAGACGGCAAGATTTACCCGTCATGGCACCCGCCGGTCGATCCGGTCACGGGTTGCAAATTTGGGCACGAACACGGACGCGACCCGAGCCAATCGAAACTGATCGCCCTGACCCTGCCGTTCGGGTATGTCAACGAACAACTCTCGCCAAACGATCCGCTCTATCAACGCAACGAAGACCATGTGGGCCACAAAGTCGAATGGGCCAACGACATCGAGATTTCTCGAGACGACCGCCCGTACACCAAATGCAGTGTGCTGTTCAAACTGCATCAGGGCACGCACTCGCCGGATGCGCTGACCAACAATCTGCATGAGTTGTTTTATTACGCCAGTTGTGGTGACGGCACGAAAATCCAATGGCGCAACCTGCAAGCCTTTGGTCACGCCGGGAAAGTCCAGGCCAACGGCTGCAAAGACGAAAAGAAAGGCATCAACATACCGGACGCAGAGGTTCTAGTCGGCACGCCTGTTCCTGCCACGTCGCCCAACGGCGGAGGTGAACGCAGGATGCCCGCCAACGGTTGCGTCGAGGTGGAAACGCTAGTTGCCAAGGGCGACCGGAGTAACGGCGGCACACTCAGGGAAAACTGGGTCGTTGGCCTCCACCGTCAAGCCCGCCCCGCCCCAAACAAAGACATGATGAGTTTCTCGGCTGGCCCGTACTTTCAAGTCAACAACCCCAGCCGGTACTTCGACCCAACCAGCGCCAACAAAGTCTCGAGGCCCATTGACCTGTGCCTCAAACGTGGCGATCTGGAATGGCGCGGCGACAAAACCTGCGATAGCGTCCGCACCCAAGCCGCAGGTGGCACGATGGCCTATACCGATCCACGATCACCCTTCAATGGTGCGGAACGCGACGTGCACATGAATGGCCTGCACATCAACAACGCGGGCGGCCCGACCAGATGGTACTCGGATGTCTTTGGCGAGAACCTGCAAACCAGCCCTGACGCCAGCAAAGGCATCATCCTCGAGCAATTCATTGGCAGTGTAGATAATTCACCAGCGGGTAAAGATTTCCGAGGTCCAACTTTAAGTGGCGATTACGGTCACTCTGGCGTACACGCCCCGAACTGAAAATCACGAAATCAGAAAGGCTCGAGTTGAATGCTCGAGCCTTTTTTCTTGCAATCATGCCAGAATTTGTTCATGTCCGATTATGGCTTCAACTTCCAATGGCTGTTCATTCATCAACCCGATCAACCCGCACCTCGAGCCGATGAACGTGCACTGGATTTCAGTGTTGCGCATGGTTTTAACTTCGTTCGCCTGCCGATGGATTACCGCCACTGAACCACCGACTTCGATTATTTCAACCCGAACGAACACATCCTCGAGACGGTCGATTCGTACCTGAAAGCCTGTCAGGAGCGCAAGCTGCATTTGAGTTTGAACATGCACCGCGTGCCCGGATACTGCATCAACGACAATCACCTCGAGCGGCGCAACCTCTGGACGGATGCCATCGCGCAAGCTGTGTTGGTGCACCATTGGGAAATCTTCGCCAAACGTTACGCTGGTGTCTCGAGTTAGGATTTGAGTTTTGATCTGGTCAACGAACCGCCCAGCGTTGGACAGTACGGCATGACCCGCGAGAATCACGAACAAATCATGCGGCGCACGATTGCCGCAATCCGGGCCATCACGCCAACTCGAGCCATCACGCTCGATGGACTTTCTGGTGGACATGAAGCCATACCAGAACTCGCCGTTGCCGGTGTGACACACAGCGGACGCGCCTATGGGCTCGAGGAGTTAACAAACCGGGCGCTCGAGGCAGATTCCAGTCCTGGTGCGGTTCACAACTCGAGTTTTAACGGGTTGCGTAACGTCTTTATTGTGCTACCATTTTACAGAGGTATGGTTTTATGGCACAAACCCGAGTCAAAGTCACCCTTTCACTGCCCGCCGAAGTGGTGCGGGCCTACCGCATCAATGCTGCACGTCAAGGCAAACGGGACAACAGCGTGATCGAAGAGGCATTGCGAGCGCACCTCGGTCTGGGATTGCTCGAGGAACTGACCAGCATTTCAGGATTGCAAGACAAAAGCGATCAGGAAATCAGCGAGATTGCCGTCAACGCCGTGCGTAAAGTCCGCAAGACCTCAAACCGGTGAGAATCGTTCTGGATACGAACGTGCTGCTTTCCGCCGTACTGAAAGTCGGTGTGTGCAACCGCATCGTGAACGCCAGCACCGAACATGCCGTTTTTGAAATCATCACGACCGGCAAGCAACTGCAAGAATTACGTGACGTGATGCTGCGCCCAGAATTCAAGTTTGGATTCATGCCAACCCATGCCGACGGGTACTTGAGCATCCTCTACAACCAAAGCGAATTCATCGAAACCGTGCCAAACATTCCAGCGATGACTCGAGATGCGAACGACGAATACCTGGTGGCGTTGGCGGTTCATGCGAACGTCGATGCACTGGTCAGTGACGACAATCACCTGCTCGAGGTGCAGGAAATTCCGGGCAAGGACCGTGCGATTCCAGTGCGAACGTCACGGCAATTTTTGACGTTTCTCGAGAAGAACAATTTGCTGGAATGAGGTGAAAAAAATGAGGTGAAAGAGCATGATCGCCGATGAAACTCGAGTTGAATCCCGGTACACCACCAAAGGCGGTACGACGGTGGTCATCAAGAATGTTCCGGCAAAATTTGTCAAAGACGATTTCGGGAATGAACTCGAAACGTACTCGATGGCTACTGCGATGCGGCTCGAGGAATTAACGAACCGGGCGCTCGAGGCGAATTCGAGTCCTGGCGCAGTTCACGAACTCGAGTTTTGAAGCTCGAACCTGCGACCCGCTGATTCAACGTCCGTTGCTTTCGCGGTTCGGCTCGAGGGTTGGATAAGATGAATTCCATGCCAACCGCAACGGGGTACAAACACGTCAGCTTGAACGATCAGGGATGGCCTGTGCTCGAGCCTTCCAAGTTCAAGGTGAAGTTCTTGGTGCGCTATTCATCTCGAGCGGGGTTTGAACGCGGCGGAATTGTTGGAGCAGCACCCGCAGTTGACGCTTGGGCAGGTTTTTTCGGCGTTGGCGTATTACTGGGACCATCAAAGCGAAATGGATGTGTTGCTTGCCGCCGATAAACTCGAGACGGAACGTTTGTTGGATCGGGTAGAACTCGAGGAGAAGGTTAAACCCTTGCTTCAGGTACAAAAGCCAAAAAGCCTTTGACGTGTCAGGAAATTATGCTATCCTCTCTATACAGGCGCGTCCCTTGCAACAGCATGTGGGCGCTCTTGTCATTTTAGAATACTAATTCCGCTACTTCCATCGCGCCTTGCTGAACGCATCCGCTCAGCGAAACCACTCAGTGGCACCAAATAATCTTCAGCGAATTGCGGATCAGCACCTGCAACAGCCCGCCGAGCAACCTCATACAACACTGTAGCGATATGCTCTTCTTGTTGTGAAGTGAATCTATCAGCGTCCCTGTGAACGCTAAAAACCGGAAATCGATGGCACCAATTGTCCACAATTGGGTCTGGCGTTCCTCGAATGTTGTTGACCATGACCTTGTGTCTTCTGTTTGCACAAATGTCTGCCAGTTGAATCATTTGTGTCTCTCGATCACTGCTTTCACTTAATCGGGAAATTAAATTCATATGCCACGTCTTTTGAATCACAGAAATTGTGGATAAAATATCAAAACCTTTATTCAGAGGACTACAATCATAGATTAAATCGACATCTGAGGCATTTAGCCTTTTCGCGTGCCGATTTATTAATAGTAAAAGTCCCGCAAAAACTGCAACATGCGGATTACATATTACATTGTGAAATTTTTTAGTTAATTTCAAAGATTTAGATCTTAAAAATGAATATTCATTTTTAAAAAGATCAGAAGAATAGTAAGATGATATGGAGTTCGCGTATTCTGCTTTTATGATTGAATGCTCAGTGACGTATATTTTACCTTGCTGACTATTACGAGAAATAATCTCATTAGCCATAGTAATGTAATCAATTCGTTTTTCCCTGCTTACTTGGAGGTAAGGATTTGGATTTCCCCAGATTTCTGTTACCAAGCGTTCATTTTCGCCAAACATAACTCGAGCATGAATCGGCGGATAAATTGCTACACCCAACTCCTGGGCAATATGTGCTCGGAGCCCCAACCACTCTTGCTCGATTGCAAACTGATTTTCTTGTTTGATAAAAACAGCCGCCATGTTAATTACTGGCGGAGATTTTGACTGATCGATCAGATTCCCGTTCAAATCAAAAATCGGGCCACCAGATCCAGAATCATCAATAAATACGTTAAATTTCAGAAATCCTCCTGACAGATTTACCAATGACAAACTTTCCAGAGAGACGCTGCTCGTCGGTTGTACAAATAAAATCCGACGAGCAGCGTCTCATTTTACTTCACCCGCATTTGCTGTAACCGCAACTCTGGCACTTCAAGCAGCCCTCTTCCCGCACCAAGTTCGGGCTCGAGCAACTCGGGCATTTCTCGCCCTTCATCTCCACCTTGCTCGCTTCGGCCCGGCCCAATCCTGCGAACAATGGGGCTTCGTCGGCGCTCGGGGCGGCTCCGGCCATCGCTGGGTACGTTGGGGTCATGCCGTTCATGTCCGAGTACAGCAACGCCTGCTCTGCCGGTTTGACCGTGCCGCTCGAGGTGGTGCTCTCTAACGCGACGGCGATCAGGTCGGCTTTGCTGGCGACCAGCCTGCCGTTGTAACTGCCGTACAGTCCGCCGTTGATGCCGCGCAAGGTTTTTTGGATCGCGTCGGCTGGCACGCCGTATTGCAGTG
>JANOWZ010000663.1:0-1530 GCA_031418155.1 Deinococcales bacterium | reverse complement strand
TGACCCATCGCCACCGCCTCGAGCAAATCACGGGCGCTCTCGAGATCACCTACAGCCAAGTACAAACCGCTGGCCGCGAACCGGGCCTCGAGCGCGATGCGGCCCAAACTTGAATCGGGCGGACCATCCAACTCGAGCAGTGCGTGAACCAGGATGTTCAAGTCATCCGATTCCTCGAGCCGGTACGCACGATCCACGACCGACCGAAAACGGGAACCTTCCCCAGGCTTGAAATCGGTCAGGTCTGGCACTTGAGCGTTCGGCAACTCGAGCAACGCGGGCAGATCCTCGAGCGGCGCGAGGACAACGCAATCGGTCAAGTCAAGCTCGGCCAAATTTTTCTTCAGAATCTCGAGCCGTTTAACTCGGTGCGCCGTGCCTGGACCCTCCTCGAGTGCCACTGTGGTCGCCGTCTGATACTCACGGATGACCTCAAGCAGTTCACCATGAACATTGATGGCCTCGAGCGGTTTGGTCAGGACATCACGCAAATCTGCCTCGGTGCGGGCTGCGGCCTGCAATCGGGTTCGACCCGCCGGAAACTGCTTTAAGAACTCAAACATCTGCGCTTGCTCAAACAATGCCCAGGCCCAATCTGGA
The DNA here is from genome assembly GCA_031418155.1 of Deinococcales bacterium. Classification (GTDB taxonomy): domain Bacteria; phylum Deinococcota; class Deinococci; order Deinococcales; family JAAFIG01; genus JANOWZ01. The sequence continues at coordinate 930 of JANOWZ010000663.1, read as the reverse complement.
CCGATGGCCGTGACAGGAACCCGATCATCCTCGAGCGCGAACAAAACGGGATTCTCGAGGTCGCGCCACGCGCCAGATGACCAATCGGCAGGGGAGACATCGGTCAGAATCACCTGATCTGCGCCTGTAAAACGCACGATCTCGAGCACGGTTTGGGCATTGAACATCGGGCTTTGCGCGTGAAGCGGACCAACTTGGGCGAGAACGGGCACAGCGAAGAATACCTGACTCGACGATCCGATTGTGGACTGATGAACCGCGAACCTCGAGCCATGACGTAAACTAGGCTCAGACTCAAGCACCACCCGGCTCGAGCCTGAGAAGGAGAATCCCATGCCAACACTCGGCATTCGTTTTGACAATGGTCCAAAACTTCATCCGTTCGAGGTCGGTGGCGAGGTTTTCGCGCCCGATACTCGAGTGGTCGTTCAATCCCGGCGCGGACCAGAAATCGGTACGGTTCGCACCACCAGCAAAACCGCTCCTCGCGGCGAGGCGATTGGCAAGATCTTGCGGGCTGCCACGTCCGAGGACCTCGAACATCAAACGGAACTCGAGGCAACCGCGAACGACATCAAGTGGTTCATGCGCCAAAAAACCCGTGAACGCAAAATCGATGCGAAAATTGTCGCCATCGAATTCACCCTCGATGCCGCCAGCATTACGGTTTCGTACTCGAGCGAATCTCGGATCGAACTGCGGCAACTGGCGCAAGATTTGGGCACGAAAACCAGGGCGCAAATACACTTCCATCCGGTCGGTGCCAGGGATCAGGCCCGGATTCTGGGTGTCCTCGGGGCGTGCGGCACCGAAAACTGCTCGAGCCATCATCTGCAAGATTTCACGCCGGTCACGATCAAGATGTCACGCGATCAGCAATTGCCACTCAATCCCGAGAAGATTTCTGGACCATGTGGCAGGTTGCTCTGC
>JANOWZ010000662.1:0-1791 GCA_031418155.1 Deinococcales bacterium | reverse complement strand
GCTGAATGGCGGGAAGGCCACGTATTCGGCATCGGCGACTCGAGGATCGAATTTTGCTGTGTCGCTCACGGGTTGGCTCCTCGAGTCTTGCCGAAACTTTTTGCAAGCATAGTCCGAATCTCTTTCGGGTCATGACTCGAGACTGATCTCCATGAACAGGCCGCCTACGCTTTTAGCGCCGTTCGAGTGCGAGTTCAACCAACCTCGAGACCAGTTCACCGTAGCCCACGCCAGCCGCCTGCCAGAGTTGCGGGTACATGCTGGTTTTGGTGAATCCTGGCATGGTGTTGACCTCGTTCAAGTACAACGTGCCGTCGCAGTAAAAAAAATCGATGCGTGAGAGCCCAGCGCAATCGAGTGCCTTGAACGCTTTGATCGCCAGTGCTCGAGCCTGATCGCTGATGGCTTGCGGGATGTCTGCCGGGATGTGCATTTCGGCGCGACCTTCGGTGTATTTGGTATCGTAATCGTAAAATTCGCTTTCGAAGGTCAGTTCACCAACTGGGCTGGCTTGCGGGTCATCGTTGCCTAGAATGCCGACCTCGATCTCTCGAGGTTTGCCTTGGCTGGCGGCAACCTCAACGATCACACGCCGGTCCAATTCAAACGCGAGGCGCAGTGCGGCCCGCAATTGTGTGGCATCACGGGCTTTGGAAATCCCAACGCTCGAGCCGAGGTTCGCGGGCTTGACGAACAGTGGGAAACCCAACGCCATCAGGCTCGAGATGGCGCTGTCAGGATCGTGCGTGAATTCGTGGCGGGTCACAAGTTGATACGGCACTTGAGGAATGCCGTGCGTCGCCAGCACAGCCTTGGCCATGATTTTGTCCATAGCGAGGGCGCTGCCCAGCACACCTGAACCCACGAAGGGAATCCCGGCGAGTTTCAACATGCCCTGCACCGTGCCATCCTCACCGTTCGGACCGTGCAGGATTGGGAAGACGACATCGAACGCCTCGGCGCTCGAGGCTTGATGCAGCACCAACTCGCCGCCACTTGCCGCACTGCCACGTTCGAGGGCTCGGGCAGAATCGGGGGCGGGCAACCAACGGCCCTCCCTGGAAATGACGATGCTGGTGACTTCAAAACGGTCTGCGGGTAGGGCTTGCAGCACGCTGCGGGCGCTGTTGATTGAAACTTCGTGTTCTTCGGATTGACCACCGGCGAGCAGCAGGACGCGGATTTTTTTCATTCAAGTTGGCCTCGGGTTTCAGGTGCAGTTTGGCAAACCCAAGGTGAGAGCACACTCAGGAAGCACCCAAGAATACCCTTTGACCAAAGTCTCGAGTTGAACTCTCCAAGCGATTTGAACTGGCCCATCAACGCTGCTGCCCAAACCTGATCTCGGGTAAACTGTGGCACACCCAAGGAGTTCCATGCCAACGATCACGAAACTTTCTGCTCGAGACATTCGTTTCCCAACCTCCAAAGCCCTTGATGGCAGTGATGCCATGAATCCTGACCCGGATTACAGCGCGACGTATGTGGTGCTCGAGACGGATCAAGCTGGCCTCCAGGGTCACGGGTTGACCTTCACGATTGGGCGCGGCAACGAGATCGTTTGTCTTGCGGTCAAGGCGCTCGAACGCTTGATTGTTGGGCAGAAGCTCGAGGCTTTCACGGCGGACATGGGTGCGTTTTACCGCTTGGTCACGGGCGATTCGCAATTGCGTTGGATCGGGCCGGAGAAGGGTGTGATGCACCTCGCCACCGCAGCGGTGATCAATGCCGTCTGGGATTTGTGGGCGAAACTCGAGCAAAAACCGGTCTGGAAATTGCTGGTGGACATGA
>JANOWZ010000661.1:0-3701 GCA_031418155.1 Deinococcales bacterium | reverse complement strand
GTTGTTCGGCCCAACCCGAACTTTCAAGCCAAACTCGCTTGCCGTCTCGGGCTTGAATTCAGCAATGATCTCGAGCCGGTCACCACGAACCTCGAGCGTTTTCGATTCGGCCTCGAGTTGCAAATTGGTGAACTGGTAATGCTTGCCGCGCAATGCCTCGAGTTCACGCACGGGCCGCTGAACGAGTTCTAAGCCGCTCGAGAACCGTTTCAGAGCAACTGTGCGCGGAATGCTCATCGCGCCACGCCACGGACTTGTGGGCGTTTGTGCAGCGTACTGCCAGTTGTTCATCCAACCCAACCACAGGCAACGACCATCCGAAATGTTGGCAAAGGTGATCGCCGCGTAAAAATCCTTGCCGAAATCCAACCACTTCGCGGGCGAACTGAGGTTGAGCTTCGCATCGTCTGCAATAAATTTCTCACCATCGAATTGACCCAGAAAATACATGCCCGCCGAACCACCAAATGGTCCGCCCGCACCGACATCGACTTTTAAGACCCAGTGCGTCTCACTCGAGTCATCACCGTTCGGGTTGAGCACCGGAAGCTCGAACAATTCGGGCACTTCCCAATTCCATTCGTGCGAACTGAACGGACCCCAATCGCTCAGGTACGTCCAATCCCTTAAATTGCTCGAGCCGTAAAATTGAGCTTTGCAATCGTTGGCGAGGACAACCAGCATCACCCAACGGCTCGAGGCTTCATGCCAAAACACTTTCGGATCGCGGAAGTCTTTCTCGCCGATGTCCAAGACTGGATTGCCAGGATAAATTATCCAGGTTCGTCCACGGTCATTGCTGTACGCGAGGCGTTGATCCTGAAGTTGTTGCGCATCAATGTGACCCGTGAAGATCAGTACCAATGGCGCTTGACCATCCAAGCCCAAGCCGCTCGAGTTGTGGTGATCCACGACCGCGCAACCCGAGAAGGCCATCACGCCATCGGCAAAGGGAATCGCCACAGGCAGGTGCTCCCAGTGAATCAAATCCCTCGAGACCGCATGACCCCAACCAATGTTGCCCGGTGTGTCCCCGAAGGCGTTGTGCTGATAGAACAAATGGTACTCGCCCTCGAAAAAGACCAAACCATTCGGGTCGTTCATCCAGTTTTGGGGCGGCGTGAAATGAAAACCTGGACGGCTCGAGGGTGATGTTGACATTGGATTCATCGTAACTGAACTTGAGGTTTAGCCTTTAACGCTGCCAGCCATCATGCCGCGCACAAAGTAGCGTTGGAAGGCGATGAAAATGAAAAGCGGTAGGGCCATCGAAACGAACGCCCCGGCTGTGGTGACCGTCCAGTTCGCAGCATACGTGCCAAGCATTTGTAAGATCCGTTGCGGCAGCACCACCAATCCGGGTTTATCACCCAAAAACACCAATGGGATGAGGATGCCATTCCAGACCCAGAGGAATTGAAAAATGGCAAACGATGCGAAGGCCGGAACCGAAAGCGGCACCACGAGTTTAGTGAACATCACCGGGTGCGATGCGCCATCTACCACGGCAGATTCAAAGACTTCCCTGGGCAGCGTGACAATGTAGTTGTACAACAGATACGTGGCGAGCGACAGGCCAAAACCGGTATTTGCCAGCCAGACACCCAAGAACGTTCCGTTCAAGCCGAGCGTGCGGTAATCGCGTAGGATCGGAATCAAGGACATCTGCAAAGGAATCACCAGCAGGGCCACCAAAACCATGAACAAAATCTTGCGGCCCGGAAAGCTCATCCAGGCGAAGCCGTAGGCCACGAGCGCCGCCAGAAAAATCGGAATTACCGTGCTCGGCACCGCCATGATGATCGTGTTCAAAAACGCCTGACCCAGGTTGTTGCTGGCCGCCGCGTTGCTCGAGTCCACCCCGTCCGTGCCGAGCACCGCGACGTAGTTTTGCAACGTGAAATTCGCTTTGCCCGCAAAGACCGTCCACCAGCCGCTCGCGGCGACATCATCGGGAATCCGAATCGAGGTGATCAAAAGGCCGAGCGTCGGGACCGTCCAGAGGATGGCGGTCAGGGCCAAAATGCTGTAAATCAGGATGCGTGAACTTGGGGAGAGCTTACTTGCAACCATATGAGGCTCCTTGGTGATCGAGTTGGTGATTGAGAAGAGAAAATCGAAAACAAAAACCGATGCTCCTGCGTTCAGAACTTCGCGTCTTTAGCGAAATCTCGGATGTTGTAGTACACGACCGGCAGCACCGCCAGAAGAAGCACAATGGCTACGGCACTGCCTCGACCGTAATCGAAATTGCGGAAGGTCTGCGTGTACTGTTCATTGGCAATGATTTGCGTACCGAAATTGCCGCCAGTCATGCCGAAGACGATATCGAAGACCTTGAGTGTACCAATCAAGATTGTGGTGGACACTGAAATGATCGTGCCTTGAATGTACGGCACAACAATCCGAAAGAAGCTTTGAAATTCGTTCGCGCCGTCGATCCGTGCCGCCTCGAGCATTTCCGAGGGCACACCTTTGATTGCCGCAGAAAAAATGACCATTGCAAAACCGGTTTGCAACCAGATCAGCATCACGATCAAAAGGTAGGTGTTTAAGCCTTTGCTGAGCATCCAAGGAATCGAGTTTTGACCACCGAGAGCCATTTGAATCGCGTTCAACAAGCCAATCTGCGTCTCGGCGGGGCCGGGATTGTAGGCGTACATTAAACGCCAGATTGCCGATGCCGAAATCATGCTGATCGCCATCGGTAAGAAAATCAGGGTTTTGATGCTGACCTCAAAGCCGGGACGGGTGCGGTCAGAGAGCGCCGCGATGAACAAACCCAGCACCACGCTCATGCCGCCCCCGAAAATCAACCAGGCGAGGTTGTTGCGAAACGACTCGAGCATCGCGGGGCTGGTGAAGGCGTAAGCGTAATTGTCCAGGCCGATGAATTTGACCGAATTCGCGTCGAACAGGCTCAGGTAAATCGTGCGAAACGTTGGAATTAACAGGTAGTAAAAAACCAGTGCGAGCGCGGGTGAAACGAACACCCAGGGCATCACGCGGTCCCGAATTCGACGCGGCATCATCTCGACAATCGAACTGGTCAAGACGAACAAAAACCAGATGCCGCCAACCCCCCAAACGAGCGACACGGCGAAGATCAGCCAAGGGTTATCGCTGCCGTCGCGCAGAAACAAAAACACGCGCCGGTAAACCTCGAGCGTGACGATCAAAACCGCGATCAGGCCGATCAGTTTGCCGGTCTGGGACGGTGGCACAGTGGGTTTGTATGGCATTTGGTTGGTCACGCGCGTCTCCTTGACAGATCGGTTGCCGAGAGCGATCAAAATGGCTGTAACGCAAATGCTCGAGCGGTGAAAAAAGTATCTCAGTTTTATGAGTCTTGAGCAATGGGTCTCGGTTTGGAATCTCGAGCCGTGATTCTCGAGCTTGAAATGATCGGAGGCGGCAATGAACTCCCGCCTCCGATCGAATTTGGTGTGACTTACTTCTTGTACGCGGCGTCGATGTCCTTGAGGACCTGATCCAGCGCCGTGCCCGTGACCCAATCGGTCGTGCCCTTCCAGAACGCCTGGTTGACCGCCGATGGCATTGCGTCCGAGGCATCAAAGCGTGCGGCCTTGGCGCTCAGGATGATCTTGGCGAAGTTGCCCTCGAGCTTGGTTGGGTAGAGGTCCACGTTCTGGTCCTTGTGTGGGAACAAACCGCCACCCTGCTTGATCCAAGGGTCAGCC
>JANOWZ010000660.1:0-2294 GCA_031418155.1 Deinococcales bacterium | reverse complement strand
TGCGGTCTGGAAATCGTGAAGGTTTCTGATTTCATGGGCGGGTTGAACCTCAGCACTCGAGCGGCGGTTTGTTGTTGCAATCTGGTTGGTTCCGGCATGGCCCATTCGGGCAGTGTGGGTGTCTCGAGCGCTTCGCCGCGTTCGTCGTCGAAATCGACCCAGACTCCCTCAAGTTTTTCGAGGTAGCGTCCGATGCCAAATTTCGTGGCGGTTTGTCGCAATGCTTGTTGGACCAATTCTCGAGTGCTCTGCTGGCCGATATCGCCTTCGATCACGTCTTGTTTGGTCACACCAAGGATCGTCAGGCTACATTGAACTCGAGTCGCAGTTCCAGCTTGTTCCGCTGGCGTGATGTCGTAAGAATCCGACCATGCCGCTGTGCCCACCACCGCATCGAGCCGTTCCATGACGATGCCCGCATTGATGCTGGCTCGAACGAGCGCACGGCGACGGTCTCGAGAGACGCGATCCACAAGCCAGTTGATTTCGGCTGGCGCGAACGGTTCGGCCAGGATTTCAAAGACGTTGTGGCGTTCCGGGATCGCACGAACCATGTGCCGTTCGCTCGAGCGTTGATCGATGCTGCCGACGTTTGGGTGCGGGCAATCGACGCGGTTCGCTTTGGCGGGACATTTGAAGTTCGTTCCGAGTCGGCACCAACCGCCGATGGGCGCGAGGTGTGGGCAGGTTGGGTCGGGCATGGGAAGCTCCTTCGTGAGCCGTGAATGGATGCTGTCTTCGTGATGCGCAGGGTGATGTTGATGTCAAACTCTTGGTTGTGCGAAGCACACGGTAGATACGATCGAGTTTTGACTTTTTATAAACGTGAGGCTCGAGATTGTGGGCGAGTGGAACGGATTCAGCTTGCTTTGAGGAGTTTGCGCACGGGCTGCAACGCCAACTTGCGAGCGCTTGGCAACGAGATCGGTTGGGCTGGCGCGTATGTCTCGAGGTAGGCGCGGGTCGCTTCCAACCAGGCTTTGGCGACGCGGTGGCTGGCATCACGGTTCTCGAAGAGCGTGCGGGTCATTCGGGCGAGCCGGTACTCGAGTTCGTACAGGGCTGAGGCTCCACCGTCATTCTCGAGTTCGATCAGGGCGTTTAAAACCGTAGTTGGGTGTGCGCGTTGGGTTTGGAGTGTTTCGGCGATGATTTCGAGGATTCGCATGGTGTGCCTCCCGTGTATCTGAACTGCACTTCTGAACTGTCTGGCCTTTCTGTATATTCAGTCTTGCTGATTACGATTATAGCATAATTTCCAGAAGTTTCAAGTCCCCGATGAATCCAGGTCCCAATTCTGTCTTGACCGTAAGGAACTTTGATGCTACACTCCGCTCAGATTTCGGGAATCGTACCGGTTCGACACTCACATTTCACGAACCGCGAATCCCGACTCGAACTCCCAAGGGGGATTTATGAAACTACACGAACGCCTCCGTGAACTCCGCCAAGAACGCGGCCAACGCCTCAAAGATGTCAGCGAAATCGCAGGCATCAGCATTCCGTACCTTTCGGACCTTGAACGCGGACGCACCAACCCCAGCCTCGAGACGCTGCAAACCCTCGCCAATGCTTACGGCATCTCAGTGGCCGACCTGCTCGAACCCGTCGAGTTCTACGGCGACATCACCACCTCGGCACTGCCAAAAGGCCTCGCCGAACTGATCGCAGACCCAGCCCTCGGCAAAGACCTGACCGCCGACTGGATCGCCAGCCTGTCCCGGATCGAACTGCGCGGCAAACGCCCGCAGAGCAAAGAGGACTGGTACGACATTTACCGGAACCTCAAACGCATCCTGGATTAAACGTAAAGGATTACAGAACACCGCCCGGACTCGAGGGCGGTGTTTTTCGTTCTGATTCGTTCGTAACAAACGTATTTACTGTGCGAGTTGGTAGGTCAAAACGTTCACTCCTTTGTCCGTGGTCACACTATTGGTCAGCGTCAACGTGGTTTCGCTGCCCTCCACGAACAACCGTTTTCCATGCCCAAGGACGATGGGGTAAACCATCAAACGGTACTCGTCGATCAAATAATGTTTCATCAATGAACGCACCAATTCTCCGCTTCCATAAATCAAAATGTTTTTCCCCGATTGCTGTTTGACTTTCTCAAGGGCTTCAACCAGATCACCCTGGATTGCTTCTGCATTCCACTCGAGTTGGGTCAGGGTTCGTGTCGCAACCAGTTTAGGAATGCTGTTCATGCCAGCAGCGCCCGGCGCGTCGGCCATCGCGGGCCACGCTTTGGACATGCCATCGTAAGTGATCCGTCCGAGCAGCAGCACGTCACA